>CAJQRR010000066.1 GCA_905612385.1 uncultured Candidatus Pelagibacter sp. | reverse complement strand
TTCTTTTATTGTACCAGTTCATTAATAATGAAATACCTAAACTAATAGTCAAATAAGTTGCCATAGTAATTCCTACAATTTCTATAGCTCTACCCGTTTGCATCATTGCAGTACCAGCAAAAACTAAAACTAAATCAGGATACGCAATAGCTGCAGCTAGAGATGAGTTTTTAGTTAAGTTTAAATATTGATTAGTTGTTGGTGGAATAATAATTCTTAATGCTTGAGGCATGATTACTAATTTTAAAACTTGATTTGGAGTAAGACCTATTGAGGCTGCTGCCTCTTTTTGACCTTTGCCAATCCCTTGAATACCAGCTCTAACATTTTCAGCAATAAATGTTGCTGTATAAAGTGTAAGAGCAAGAGTAAGAGCAATTAATTCAGGCGGTATTTTTAAACCACCATCAAAAGTATATGATGATTGAGACATCTGTCTAATTACAGGAAAACTCCAAGATAAGTCTACGCCACCAATTAAAAAAGTTAGTAATGGTAAACAGATAAAAATTGCTAGAGATATGAAAAATACAGGCAATCGTTTACCCTCTTGCTCTTGTTTCTTTTTTGCAAATCTTGCAAAGAAAAAAATTATAATCATTGCAATAATTATAGTTGTAAAAAAAACATCAAAGTTTGTCCAAATTGGAGCTGGTGCATAAAGACCTTTAATTGTCATAAAAGATGAGTTTAATAACATAGGAGCGTCTTCAAGCATTGGTAAGGCTCTTAAAGCAGCAAAGTACCAGAAGAAAATTTGTAATAATAAAGGAATATTTCTAAAAAACTCTATGTAGAAAGAGGCCGTTTTTCTAATCAAGTAATTTGGAGATAAACGTGCAACACCAACAACAGCACCTAATAATGTAGCTAAAATAATCCCTATAAAAGCTACTAAAAGTGTATTTAGTAAACCAACCAAGTAGGCTCTGGCGTATGTATGAGAGCCGTCATAATCTATTAAAGAAAACTGTATATCAAAAGAAGCTTGAGTTTTTAAAAACCCAAAACCAAACTCTAAACCTCTTGCACCCATATTTTCTTGGGCGTTCATGGTAAAGAAACCAAATACTAATACTATAAACAGTAAGGTTAATAGTTGTGGAAGAATTTTTTTTATTTTCATTTGTGAAGTATTATAAAAAAAGGGCTAGATAAATCTAGCCCTTTTTAAGTTATTTTAGATAATAATTATCTAGCTGGTGGAGTGTATAATAGCCCGCCTTTAGTCCAAATATTATTTGGTCCTCTGTCAGGTAAAATACCAGTGTCAGCTATATTTCTCTTATAACTTTCACCATAGTTTCCAACTTGCTTGATGATTCTTAAGCTCCAGTCTTGATCTAGACCTAAATACGAACCTAATTCACCTTCAGTACCAACTAGTCTTTTAACAGCTGGGTTTTCTGAAACTTTCATAGCATCTGCATTTGAAGAAGATATTCCATATTCTTCAGCTTCAATCATTACGTTTAGAGACCATCTTACGATGTCTTCCCAAACTGCATCACCTTGACGTACAACAGGTCCTAGAGGCTCTTTAGAAATAGTCTCTGGTAACACTAAGTGGTCATCAGGGTTAGTCATTTTTGTTCTTTGTGCTGCTAGACCAGATTTATCAGTTGTGTAAGTATCACATCTGCCTGAATCATAAGCTGCAACAACTTCATCAGCTTTTTCAAAAGCAACTGGCTCATAAGAAATTCCTTTTGAATTAAAGAAGTCTCTCATGTTTAGTTCAGTTGTAGTTCCAATGTTAGTACATGCTGAAATTCCATTTTTGAATTGGCTTGTAGAAGTAATTCCTGAGTCTTTTCTTACCATGAAACCTTGACCATCATAGAAGTTTACACCAACGAAAGTTACACCTAGATCCGCATCTCTTGAAAGTGTCCAAGTTGTGTTTCTTGATAAGATATCAATCTCACCAGAAGTTAGAGCTGTAAATCTTTCTTTAGCACTTAGTGGAGTGAACTTAACTTTGTTCGCATCACCTAATACTGCAGCAGCAACCGCTCTACATACATCAACGTCAACACCTGTCCAATTTCCAGCAGCATCAGCATTTGAAAATCCTGGTAGACCTTGAGATACACCACATCTTACAAAACCTTTTTTCATAGTGTTCTTAAGAGTTTTTGACTTCTTAGCAGCCATTGTTTCTGTTGTAAAAGCAAACAGAACCGCAACCATAGCAACTAGAGAAGTTAATTGTTTTACGTATTTAAACATATTTTATTCCTCTGTTTTATTTATTTATTTGTTAACAAATAATTCAAAATGATTTGAATTAAGCAGAGTGTTTATCATTTTATGATTACGATCAAAGTAAAATTGATTATATTAGAACCATTCTAACTATATGTGGTATAATATTGAAATGTCAATATTATATGTGGTAATGGTGCACTCTGGTGGACTCGAACCACCGACCCTCGGTTTAGAAAACAGATGCTCTATCCAGCTGAGCTAAGAGTGCAAATTAATATAAGTGTATTTATAGTACGAATTTAATTTTTAAAAAGAAATTTTTTACAAATAATTAATAAAGTTAGAAGCTCAAGACGACCAATAATCATAAAGAAAATGAGATAATATTTAGTAAAAAAATATAAGTCATAGA
>CAJQRR010000065.1 GCA_905612385.1 uncultured Candidatus Pelagibacter sp. | reverse complement strand
TCTTTAATATGAAGTCTACGTAAAAGGTTCTTAGCACTCTTTTGAGTTTCCATTTCGGCAGATTTATTATTTGTGATATCTACCCATTCTATGTCTTCAATATTTTGTTTTTTATATAAATTTATTTCTGCACGACAAATTTTACATGAATTATTAAAATAAACTTTCACAGTTTATTTTTTTTCTTTCCAGGCAGTCATTCCACCAGTCATATTTTTTACATTTTTTAATCCCATATCCTGCATTGTTTTTGTGGCAAGAGCACTTTGACCCCCAAGACCACAAAATACTACGTATTCTTTATCTGGATTATTTTTAAACATTTCATTTTCTAAAGGACTTCCGTCTGCTAAGTAAAACTCCAACAAGCCTCTTTCTAAATTAACGGCATTGCCTATGGTCTCTGCTTCGAAACTCCCTTTATCTCTTACATCTATAAATTGAACGTTTGGATCATTTAATTTTTCTTTAGCTTCATCTATAGAAATATTTGTTATTTCACTGGAAATACTCATTAATTCATCAAATTTTTTCATTTTTATTCCTTTTTATTTATTAGTAAAATTACCTAGATTTAGCTAGTTTGTATATGTGCGAAATTCACCAATTGAAAAAAAAATTATAACCACTATTTGACTGGTGTGACCGATTTCTTTAACAAAACAGATTTATCAAGAAATGATGCGGAAAAAATTATTTCTGAAACTCTAAATAACTGTGATGATGGTGAGCTTTATTTAGAAAATTCAAAGAGTGAATCAATTGTGTTAGATGATGACAAAATTAAAAGCTCTGCTTATAGTTCTGATTTAGGTTATGGTTTAAGAGCTGTAACAGGTGAGGTTGTTGCCTATTCACATTCAAATGAAATTTCAAGAAATTCATTAAAACAATCAGCTGATAATTTAAGCTCAACCTTGAAGTCAAGGAAAGGTGTTTATAATCACGAGATACCCAAAACAAATGAAAAATTTTATAAAAATACTAACCCCATAGAAGAAAAATCACTTCAATCAAAATTAGAACTCTTAAAAGAAGTTAATAATTATACGAGAGCAAAAGGTGGGATTGTTCAACAAGTAACAGCAAGTTTTTCTGGAGAGCATAAATCAATAGAAATAATTAGATCGGGTGGTGAAGTATTAACAGATGTAAGACCTTTAATTCGTTTTAATGTTTCAGTTATGCTTGAGAAAGATGGAAAAAAAGAAACTGGAGTTTATGGAATTGGTGGAAGACAATCTTATGATCAATACCTTAAAGATGATAATTGGAAAAAAGTATGTGATGAAGCATTTAGAATTGCATCAGTAAACCTAGAAAGTAAACCTGCTCCAGCGGGAGAAATGAAAGTGGTCTTAGGTCCAGGATGGCCCGCAATACTTATTCATGAAGCGATAGGTCATGGTTTAGAAGGAGATTTTAATAGAAAAAAAACTTCTGCATTTCATAATTTAATGGGTCAGAGAGTTGCAAGTGAAGGAGTTACAATTGTTGATGATGGAACCTTACATAATAGAAGAGGAAGTTTAACAATTGATGATGAGGGTACCCCTACAGAGAAAACTGTTTTGATTGAAAATGGTATATTAAAAAATTTTATGCAAGATCGTTTGAATGCAAGATTAATGAATACCAGATCTACAGGAAGTGGTAGAAGAGAAAGTTATAAGCACGTTGTTCTCCCCAGAATGAGAAATACAATGATGCTAAATGGAAAATACTCTCAAGAAGAAATGATTAAATCAGTGGATAAAGGAATATTTGCTGTAAGTTTTGGTGGTGGCCAGGTTGATATTACCTCAGGAAAGTTTGTATTTAATTGCACAGAGGCTTATGAAATTATAAATGGAAAAATTGGTTCCCCCATCAAAGGAGCAACATTAATAGGTGATGGCCCGTCAATTTTAAAGGAAGTTTCATTAGTTGGAAATAATATGATGCTCGATCCAGGTATTGGAACTTGTGGAAAAGCAGGACAGGGTGTACCGGTTGGAGTAGCTCAGCCCTCAATTTTGATTGATAAAATGACTGTAGGTGGAACTCAATTATAAATCATATGGTTAAAGATCAAGATTACCTAAAAAAAACAGCATCCTTTTGCATAGATTTAGCAAAAAAATTAGGTGCAACAGATGCCACTGCAGCAGTAATGCACTCAATTTCTGAAACAGTTAATTTTAGAAATAAGAAATTAGACGAGTCTGATAGGTCAGATAGTTTGGGAGTTGGTTTAACAACATATATTGGTACAAAAAAATCTAGCATTTCATCGTCAAATCTTAACGAGGATAATATTAAAACTTTAATAGAAAGATGTATCGAAACAACAAAAATTACACCTGAAGATGAACTTAATTCTTTGCCAGATAAAGATTTGTTGGCAACAAAAATTAATGATTTAAACTTATATGATGATGACCACATTGAGAATAATGAAAAAATTGAATATTTAAAAGAAGCTGAAGAAGCTGCATTGGAAAAGAAAGAAATTATTAATACAGAAACAGGCTTTACTGAGTCTAAGTCTAACTTTATACTAGCAAGCAGTGATGGTTTTTTAAACGGATATAAGTCCTCATCCTTTTCAGCATCGTGTGTAGCTGTCGCAAAAAATGCTAATAATAATATGGAAAGAGACTATGAATTTACAAGTACCCGTCATTTGCATGATATGCTCAGACCCAATCAAATTGGATCATTAGCAGCTAAAAAAACAGTTCAAAAATTAAACCCTCAAAAAATAGAAAGTGAAAAGATTAGTATCATTTTTGATAGGAGAATTTCAAAAGGAATATTAAGCGTTTTAGCAAGTGCAATATCAGCCTCTTCTATAGCAAGAGGAACATCATTTTTAAAAGATAAAATAAATGAAGAAATATTTTCTTCCTCAATAAATATTTATGACAAGCCCAATATTGTTAAAGGATTAGGATCTAGGTATTTTGATGATGAGGGAGTTAAAACCAAGGAATTAAAATTAGTAGATCAAGGTGTTTTAAAGCATTATCTCGTTGATACTTATTATGGAAAAAAATTGAAATCAAAATCAAATGGTAGAAGTGGTGGAACAAGTAATTTGTATTTTGAAAAAGGATCTATTTCTTACAAAAATCTTTTAAAGTTAAATCAAAGAACATTATATATTACTGAAACAATTGGTCATGGCAGCAACCTAGTTACAGGAGACTACTCGGTAGGAGCCACAGGTTTTATGGTTGAAAATGGAGTATTTAAATACCCAGTTAGTGAAATCACTATAGCTGGAAATTTTAATGATATGTTTAAAAATATAACTTTAGCTGATGATCTAGAGTTTAAATACTCTACTAATGCTCCAACAATGTTAATAGAAGGCATGGTTGTTGCAGGTAAATGAAAGATTTCTGTATTATTGGCTCAGGTATTTCTGGTGCTACAATTGCCAGTATTCTTAGCAAAAAATATTCATTAGATGTTTATGATAAGGCCAGAGGTATAGGTGGAAGGTCATCCAACAAAAAACTTAATAATGATGAAAGCTTTGATCATGGCGTTCAATATATTTCTCCAAAAAGTACCCTGTTTAAAAAATTTATCAATAATCTTATTAAAAAAAGAATAGTTAAAAAGTGGCCAGGAAAACACATATTTTT
>CAJQRR010000064.1 GCA_905612385.1 uncultured Candidatus Pelagibacter sp. | reverse complement strand
GAGCTTCCCACATTAAAGCTAACACCCATTACATTGTTAACTTTGTCACTAGATAAAAGAATAGTGTTTTTTGGCAATTCACTTACTTCATCAAAATTAAATGCTGGTGATGTAAAAATCTTTTTTTTATCTTTGTATATAAAATGCTTCTCACCTTCATTATCTGTATCCTTAATAAAATGATTAACTGCAACAGCAACCGGTAAGCCAAATTTTTTAATATTTTCTATATGTCTTTGAAGGTTAACCAATCCTTTTTTTAAAGCTTCGACGTTTTCTGTTTTAAGCTCATCTTTAGCTACACCACCATGCATTTTTAATGCTCTTATAGTTGCAACAATCACAACACAACTTGGTTTTAAATCAGATTTTCTACATTTTATATCAAGAAATTTTTCAGCACCTAAGTCAGCACCAAAACCTGCTTCTGTAACAACATAGTCAGCAAGTTTTAACCCAGTTTTAGTAGCAATTACAGAATTACATCCATGCGCAATATTTGCAAATGGACCACCATGAATAATGGCAGGATTATTTTCTAAAGTTTGAGTTACATTAGGTCTGATTGCATCTTTTAACAATACAGTCATTGGACCATGAGCTTTTAGATCTTTAGCATAAACAGGTTTTTTTTCTCTAGTGTATGCAATTGTAATATTTCCAATTCTTTTTTCTAAATCTGCCAAATCATTTGATAAGCAAAAAATTGCCATGATTTCAGATGCAACAGTTATATCAAAACCATCTTCTCTTGGAAAACCATTAGCTACACCACCAAGATTTATATTTATTGATCTTAACGAACGATCATTCATGTCCATTACTCTTTTCCAAACAATTCTTCTAACATCTATATCTAATTTATTTCCCCAATAGATATGATTATCAATTAAAGCTGACAATAGATTGTGAGCAGAGGTTATTGCGTGAAAATCTCCAGTAAAGTGTAAATTAATCTGTTCCATTGGAACAACTTGAGCATAACCACCACCAGCAGCTCCACCTTTCATTCCAAAAGAGGGTCCTAGACTCGGTTCTCTTAAACAAACAATAGATTTTTTTCCAATTTTATTTAACCCATCACTCAAACCAACAGAAGTTGTAGTTTTACCTTCACCAGCTGGTGTAGGAGTGATTGCAGTTACTAAAATTAGCTTACCATTGGGTTTATCTTTTAGGGTGTCTAAATATTCTAAGTTAATTTTTGCGATATGTCTGCCCATTGGGCTAAAAGCTGTGCTTTCATCTGGTACATTTATTTTTGCCAAGATATCATTTATAGGTTGCATTTTAGCTTCTCTAGCTATCTGAATATCTGATTTAACTTCGCTCATCTAAAACTCCTATAAATTAAAATTTCTTTGAGGAATTAGTATCTTCTTTTATGAATTTTTGAAACTTATAAAAATTATATATAAAAATAATAATAACTATTTATATTCTTTTAGATAAAATTAATTAATGCAAAAATATTCAATATTTAACCTAATAAAAAATGCTTTCTCCGGTCATCAAAAGTGGGATTTAGCTTGGAAAGATGCTACTCCAAAAAAGGAATATGATGTTGTTATTATTGGTGGTGGAGGCCATGGGCTAGCTACCGCATATTATCTTGCAAAAGAACATAACATTACCAATGTAGCTATCATTGAAAAAGGATGGCTTGGTGGTGGAAATATGGGAAGAAATACCACGATTATTAGATCAAACTATATGCATGACGACAATGCTTTGTTTAGTGAGTTTGGAATGGATCTTTGGAGAAAGATGAGTCAGGATTTAAATTACAATGTAATGTTTTCTCCAAGAGGAATAATTAACCTTGCGCACTCAGACGCTCAAATGAATATTTTTGCAAGAAGAGGAAACTCAATGCGCTTAAATGGTATTGATGCAGTTCTTTTAAATAGAGAAGAAGTAAAAGAAATTATTCCAATGGCAGATTTTTCAGACAATGTGAGATTTCCTATATTTGGTGGATTAATGCAACCAAGTGCAGGAACGGCTAGACATGATGCTGTTGCATGGGGTTATGCTCGTCAAGCAGATTCAATGGGAGTAGATATAATTCAAAATTGTGAGGTAACAGGTTTTGATGTTGTGGGTGGAAAAATTCAAGGAGTGAGAACTTCACGAGGAGATATTAAAGTTAAGAAAATTGGTTTATGTGTTGCAGGTAGCACAAATATTTTAGCTGAAAAACTAAATATGACAATACCAGTTGAGACACATCTTTTACAAGCATGTGTTACAGAACCTGTAAAACCTGTGTTAGATAGTGTGGTTACTTTTGGAGCAGGACATTTTTATATTAGTCAATCTGATAAAGGTGAAATGGTAATGGGAGGTGATCTAGATGGATACAATAGTTATGCTCAAAGAGGAAACCTACCTACACTCCAGCATGTACTAACAGAAGGAATTGCAATGATGCCGTTTCTTAGTAAATTAAAAATGCTTAGAACTTGGGGTGGGATAATGGATATGTCTATGGATGGTTCGCCTATAATAGATAAAACTCATATTGAAGGATTATATCTAAACTGCGGATGGTGTTATGGTGGGTTTAAAGCAACACCCGCATCGGGATGGACATTTGCTCATACAATTGCACAAGATAGAGTTCACAAATTAAATGAAGGTTATAGTTTAAGTAGATTTAATACAGGTCACTTACTTGATGAAAAAGGACTTGGAACAAAGACTTGGATTTCATAAATGCTTCACATTAAATGCCCTCACTGTGGAATGAGATCGCAAAATGAATTTTCCTATGGTGGTGATGCAACTGTTAAAAGACCAGAGCTTAATAAGGAAGTTTCAGATCAAGATTGGAATAATTTTGTCTACAATAGAAAAAGCTTAAGAGGAAAACACAAAGAATTATGGCAGCATATATCAGGATGTAGGCAGTGGATTAAAGTAGAAAGAGACACAGCAACTCATGAAATATTTAAAACAGTTAAAGCTCACGAAGATATCTAATATGACTCAAAATTATAGACTAGATAACATTGGATTAATAAATAGAGATAAAAAGTTATCGTTTAAGTTTAATGGAAAAAATTACTTTGGTTATGAAGGTGATACTTTAGCATCTGCACTGCTTGCTAATGGAGTTCATTTAATTGGAAGGAGCTTTAAATATCATAGACCTAGAGGCTTTTTTGGTGCAGGCGTTGATGAACCATACGCAATTGTTCAATTATATAGAAATAATGAGACAGAACCCAATGTAAAAACGACTGAACAAGAGCTTTTTGAGGGATTAGAAGCAACGAGTGTTAATTGTTGGCCCAGTGTAAATTTTGATATTGGAGCAATTAATAATTTTTTAAAGGTATTTCTTCCAGCTGGATTTTATTACAAGACATTTATGTGGCCAAAAAGTTTTTGGTATAAAGTTTATGAACCAATTATAAGAAAAGCAGCTGGTCTTGGTGTTGCATCAATTAAACATGACAAAGAAAGATACGAACATAAATATGAGTACTGTGATTTATTAATTGCAGGATCTGGTCCATCAGGTTTAGCAAGTGCATATGCTGCTGCAAAAAATGGAGCAAGAGTAATTTTAGCAGAAGATAAACCTAGATTTGGTGGAACTTTGTTAACCAGTGAGGTTAATATTGGAAACCAAACAGGAAAAGAGTGGGCAGAAAATATTATTTCTGAACTTAAAGAAATGCCTAATGTTATTGTGAAAAATAGATCTCAAGTTTTTGGTTATTATGATCACAACATGTTGGTGATGTCAGAAAAAATAAGTGATCATTTACCTAAGACAAAAAAATATCACCCAAAACAAAGACTTTGGTATATCAGGGCAAAAGAAGTTTTAATTTCATCAGGATCAATTGAAAGACCATTAGTGTTTGGAAATAATGATACACCAGGAGTGATGTTGTCATCTGCAGCAAAAGAATATTTAAAAGTGTATGGAGTTTTAGTTGGAAAAAAACCTTTAATATTTACAAATAATGACAGTGGTTATGAAACTGCAATTGAGTTTAAAAAAAATGGAGTTGAATCAATTATATTAGACACAAGAAAAGAACCTAACTCAGAAATAATAGATGAAGCAAAAAATTTAGGTATACAAATTAAATTCTCATATGTGGTTGTTGCTGCGAAGGGTTATAAAAAAGTGAATTCTGCAGAAATTGCTAAAATTTCAGATAATAAAAATGACTTAGGAACTTTAGAAAATATTACTTGTGACTGTATTTGTGTATCTGGTTTTTGGACACCAACAATACATTTAGCATCTCAATCTGGTAATAAAACTAAATTTGATAAAGATATAGATGCTTTTGTACCTGGTGTATCAAAACAAAATGAAACTACTTTAGGAGCAGCAAATGGAACATTCACACTTGCAGAAACTTTAAAAGATTCATTTAACGCTGGCTATGAGCTATCTAAAAAAATAACCAATAATGACAATAAAATTTCACACCCTACTGTTGGTGAAAAAAATAAAACAACCCATGATAAATTTTGGTGTGTTCCATTACCAAAAGGAAAAAATTATAAAAGATTTTTAGATTTTCAAAACGATGTGGCTGTTTCAGATATAGAGATTGCACTAAAAGAAGGATATCGATCTATTGAGCATGTTAAAAGATACACAACACTTGGAATGGCAACGGATCAAGGAAAAACTAGTAATCTCAATGGTTTACAATTAGTTTCAAATATAGAAAATAAAATTGTACCAGAAGTAGGTCATACTACTTTTAGACCACCATATACACCAGTTACCATTGGTGCAATTGTTGGAAGAGAGGTAGGAAAACATTCGAGACCAACAAGAAAATCACCATTACATTCATGGCATGAAAAAAATAATGCAGTATTTGTTGATGCGGGAGTTTGGTTGAGACCAAGGTATTACAAAATTGGAGAAGAAACATTGTTTGAAGGCTCAAAAAGAGAAGCAAAAAATGTTAGAGCAAATGTAGGAGTTTGTGATGTAACTACTTTAGGTAAAATTGATATTAAAGGACCTGATGCAGCAGAATTATTAAATCGAGTTTATACTAACGCATGGTTAAAGTTGCCTGTTGGTAAAGCAAGGTACGGTGTGATGTTAAGAGAAGATGGAATTGTTATGGATGATGGAACAACGACGAGAATCTCTGAAAACCATTATCATATGACAACAACAACTGCACAAGCTGCAAATGTTTTGTCTCATCTTGAATATTATTTACAACTTGTATGGCCAGAGCTAAATGTAAATGTAGTTTCAACTACAGACCAATGGGCAGGAGCTGCAATTGCAGGACCAAAATCTAGAAATTTATTACAAAAACTATTTCCAAATATTGATGCTTCAACCGAAGGTTTACCTTTTATGGGATATATAGAGGCAGATTTATTTGGAGTGCATGCACGAATTTTTAGAATTTCATTTTCAGGAGAGCTCGCTTATGAGGTTAATGTCGAATCTGACAATGGAAACTTCATGTGGGAGAAAATAATGGAAGTAGGACAAGAATTTAAAATTCAACCTTATGGAACTGAAGCATTATCAACTCTAAGAATCGAAATGGGCCACATTGCAGGATCAGAACTTGATGGCAGAACCATTCCTTATGATAACTCTTTAGAAGGTCTTGTTAGTAAAAAGAAAGACTTTATTGGAAAACGTTCTTTAGATAGAGAGGCATTTATAGCAGATGATAGACAAAAAGTAGTAGGTGTTGTTCCAATTGATAAAAAGACAAGCATCCCTGAAGGATCTCATTTAGTTAAAGATGCAATGGCACCAATACCAAATCCTAAATTAGGTTATATTTCTGCATCTTGTTGGAGTGTTGAATATGATAATCCATTTTCATTAGCAATTCTTAAGGATGGAAAAAATATGATAGGCCAAAAACTATTTGCAATGTCACCATTAAAAAATAAAACAATACCTGTTGAGATAGTTTCATCGCACTACGTAGATCCAAAGGGTGAAAGGGTAAGATCATGAGCTCAATTTCCGCTTTAAATGCCACCCATAACAAAGGACTATTTGGTGACCATGAGGGAAAAAATGATGATGAGCTGCTAAAAGTAAGCGAATTAAAAGACTTTTTAATCATTCAAATAGTTAAATATAAGAGCTCCTTAACAGCCATTGAAAATATCAAGATAGATAATCTGAGCTTAAAAAATGAAGCTCTAAACATAAGCTGTAACGCTAATACAAGAATTTTATGGAATGGCCCAAATAACTGGCTTTTAATTTCTTCAAAAAAAGAAACTCTAAAAGAAATTAACGAAAAATTACTAGAAGCAGATTTTGCTATAACAGATGTATCTCACAGTAGAGCGATAATTCAAATAGAAGGAAAAAATACAAAAGAGATATTAAAAAAAGGATGTCCCTTTAATTTTAATGAATTAAAAAAAGATACCTGTTTAAATTCAACTTATAACGGAATGTCAGTCACAATTGATATGACGGATGATAATCCAGACAAAGTCAGGATATTTATTTTAAGAAGTTTTGGAGAATCTTTTTATCACTCAATTACTGATGCCTGCTTAGAGTTTGGCTACAAAGGTATTTAAAATTTATTGCCTTCTAGTTGCAATATAAACACCAAGAGTTGCTACAGCAAAACCTATTAGATCTAGATTATTTAATTTTTCATTTAAAAATAGCCAAGCCATTATTGCTGTGGTTGGTGGTATTAAAAAGAATATAGAAACAGTTTTACTTGCAGAGTTATTTTTAATTAAATACATTAAGATTGTAAATGCTCCAAAAGATACAAGAAATATCTGATGACTCATTGCTATTAAGAATGTGGATGTAAAATTAATATAAGGTTCACTAAAAATTAAAATAATTATTAAGTGAAAAGAACAGCCACCTATTGCTTGATACATATTACTTACAGACAAAGGTAAATTATTACTTATTTTTTTTTGCCATAAAGTTGATGTTGTAATAGCTAGTAGAGCAACAAAAGAAGCTATCACTCCAAAAACAGGAAGGCTTGATCCAATATCAAAACCTAAAACTAAAGCAGCACCAATAAATCCAAGGATCACTCCGATCCATTGCTTGAAAGTAACTTTTTCACCCAAGAATTTTCCTGCCAAAGCATTAGTTAAGATTGGCTGTAAGGTAACAATTAATGCAGCAATACCCGTAGGCATTCCTATTGAAACTGAATAAAAAACACCCCCCAAATAAATACCATGAAAAAGCACACCACTAAAAAGTGATTGAAGGAGGTTTCTAGTATTGGTTAAAATTTTTTGTTTTGCATAAATTAAAAAAATAAAGAAACCAAAAGCTACAACAAAAAATCTAAAGGCTAATGCAGCAAAGGGATCACTGTTGTCTATTATTGGCTTTGTTGTTACAAAAGCTGAGGACCATAAAATAATAAAAATGAATGGAAAAATTTTAACCATATGGAGATTATAGGTTATATTTTATGCCAATATTAGAGATTAATATGAAAATGAACACTTTCTCTCTTGAGTTGCGCTTATAAACACTTAGAGTTAGGAGGGAGTTTAATGATTTTAAAAAAGATAATTGCTGGATTATTTTTGCTATTTTTTCTTAATGGTTGTGTGCAAAGCACAGCATTATTAGGATCCGCATACACATTAACTAGTACTGGCAATGTCTTTCAAGCTGGTCTCTCATATGGATCTAATCAAGCAGTTAAAAAAATTACAGGAAAGTCAACTACTGAAAACATTAAAAGTCTTATAGACAATAAAAAAATAAAAGTTGAGGAAGAACAAAAAAGCCATGAGGATTTTTTGGCATTAGTAAAAAGTAGAATAGAAAAAAAAAGTAAAATTATTCAATTAGCTAATCAGTAATATCCAATAAAAGTTGTTCTGATTGCCCAGTTTCTTTACACCACAGCTCATAACTTTCGCACATTCTCCATAAAAAATCAAAAGCGCGTTGAGAAATTTCAAGTGGAAAAGAACTTTTAGCATAATATAATTCTGGATACTTTATTAGTTGTTTTACTGTGGCATCTTTTTGTACGTTTAAAAGTTTAATAGTTTCATCTGGTATTTTCTCTCCACTATCTTTATCAATAAATTTATTATTTTTTAAATATTCAAACCAATCATCATGAAACTTACCGTTGCTTATTTCTTCATATTTTTTTGTGCCTATAAAACCCTCAATGGCATCTATGTTAGAAATACCTAAATTATTTTTTTTAATGTCAGCTATATCTTTATAAATAACTTCAGCTAAATAAATAACATAAGGTTTTTTGACTTTAGGAAGCATCTTTTATTTTTTATATTTTGTCATAGCTGCATTGGCTAATATCAAATTTGGATCTAAATATAGTTTTGACATTTTTACATTTTTTAATGATTTAAATGCAAAGATAGCTATAGGCAGTTCTGTACAACCCAATATAATTTTTTTACAATTATTTTTAATTAAATAATTAATAGCTGGTTTGATAGATTTTTCAGCTAGTTTTATATTTCCCATTTTGACATGCTTAATGGTTTTATTGACTGATTTAATTTGTAAATCATGAATAGGTGTAATTAATTTATAGTTATTTTTAAATAGTTTTTCATATATCTTTGTTTTTAACGTTCCTTCTGTAGCAAGAAGTCCAATCTTTGAATTCTTTTTATAAATTTTTTTAGTATGTAAAAAAACTTCTTTAGGCATATTTATGATTGGAATTCTTATTTTTTTTTTTAAATCTTCATACCAATAATGAGCAGTATTACAGGGTATGACAATAAATTTACAACCACTTTTCTCGAGTGATCTGCAACCCTCAAGTAAGCTTTTAAGAACCTTATTATATTTTAAATTATTTTTTAAATTTCTAGGAAGGTCTGTAAACCTTTTAGTTTGAACGCCAATTGACTCTGGTCTTCCAGGTATATTGGACTTATTGTAAAGCATGAAAAGAGGGTACTCTTGATCAATCTTGCCTCTACTTAGCATGGCAAGTTTGTTGCAAAAATCAAGCCCAGCCTGCGTCCCCATTCCTCCCAATATACCAATCATAATTATTAATACTTTTTAATATTGTTATAAATTTGTTTTGTTTTCATTTTACAAGGGCTGATTAATACCTCTCATAAAGACTAAAACCAAGCAACCATTTATTGTGTGTGATGAATGTTTTGAACCCGGTTCAAACGATATAAAATCACCTTTTTTAAAAATTTTTCCATCTGGATCAGTTAACTCCCCATCTAACATTAAAAATTCTTCAAAACCCATATGTTCATGCGGTAGACTTTTTGCACCTGATTCCATTTTTAAAACATAAGTTCCTTGTCCACCATTTTCTCTACTGTAGCTAATTTTATGCCAACTCATTCCAGGTACAACAACCCCATAATTATCAAATGGAGTGAATTCAACATCATAAAGATCAGTTATTTTTCTATTTGTCATGTTTGTCAGTTATTTATTATTAAATTGTTATATTCGATGATTATTAATAAAATATAAATATGCAAGATATATTTATTGAAGACGTGGGAAGTGGTACTCCATTAGTATTAGTGCATGGTTTTTTAGGATCCTCTGAGATGTGGACTTTACAAACTGACTTTTTTAAAAGGAATTTTAGAGTTTTGGCTCCAGCACTACCTGGTTTTGGGAAAAGCAATAAAGTCAATTCATGCAATTCAATTGAAGGTATGGCTAAATCTATATTGGCAAGTTTAGAAAAAAAGAAAATAAAACGTTTTTATTTATTGGGTCACTCAATGGGTGGCATGATTGTACAAGAAATGGTTAAGTTAGCAGATGAAAAAATTATAAAATTGATTTGTTATAGTACAGGACCAAGAGGAAATATACCTGGTAGATTTGAAACTATAGATGTTTCGAGAGAAAAATTGAAAACTAATGGACTTGATAAAACAGCTTATAGAATTGCAAAAACTTGGTTTATTGAAGAAGATAAATCTAAATATTTTTACTTATGTGAAGAAGCGGGCAAGCAAACTTCTTTAGAGGCTGCGGACAATGCACTTGTTGCTATGAAAAATTGGAGTAGCATTGAAAACTTAAAAAATATTAAGAACAAAACTTTGATAATTTGGGGAGATCAAGATAAAGCCTATAATTTCAATCAAGTAAAAACCTTAAAAAAAAATATTACAAATAGTGATCTTAGAATAGTTGATGGTTGCTCTCATAATGTTCATTTAGAGAAGCCAGACGAATTTAATACAATAGTGAGTGAATTTCTTAAAAAAAACTGATTGGTATTGGCTGAAATATTTAGCTAAATAATTAAAAAATTAATTTAATTAAAAAATCGCAGCCAATAGAAAGTGTGAATATTATGCAGTTTTTAAATTTACCGCTGAAGGACCTTTTGGACCATCTTCAACTTCAAAAGTCAAAGCTTGACCTTCATCTAAACCGTTCATACCAGCATCTCTTACAGCTGAAACGTGAACGAATACATCTTTTTCTTTATCTTCTCTTTCAATAAAACCAAAACCTTTAGTTGGATTGAACCATTTTACTTTTCCTTGTAGACTCATATTTATCTTCTTACTTTTTATTGTGTTACTTTTATTACTTATAATTAAGTAATTTAAGCTTTGTTTAGATTTATTGAGGCTTTGTCAACTAAATTTAAAAATTTAAATAATTAAAGACTTATTTGTTGCTAATTAGCATGCTCATATAAATAGAGTTGATATCTTTTTTGTAATGAGAGAAGGGCCCGCAGGGCTCAAAACCACACTTACTAAATAGTTTTCTAGCAGCTAAAAAGAAGTCACCAGCACCAGTTTCTAAACTTAATCTTTTAATATTAAGTT
>CAJQRR010000063.1 GCA_905612385.1 uncultured Candidatus Pelagibacter sp. | reverse complement strand
AATATTTGTTAAACAAAAAATTAATATATCTCAGATTTTACTTACACTAGAAGATACCGAACAAAGAAGAAGAGCCTTAAATGCCAAGAGAACGATTGATAATTTATTTCAATTAGGTTTTATACCTATTGTTAATGAAAATGACACTATAGCAACTACAGAAATCAAATACGGTGATAACGATAGATTAGCTTCTAGAGTTGCACAAATATCTGGCGCTGACTCGCTAATACTTCTTTCTGATGTTGATGGTCTTTACACTCAAAACCCAAAAATTTACAAAAATGCAAAATTAATAAAAGAGATAAAAAATATAGATAAGGATATAGAAAAAATTGCTACCAAAAGTATTGGTGAACATGGAACGGGTGGAATGAAAACTAAAATTGATGCAGCAAAAATCTGTCAACTATCAGGATGTCAAATGGTAATAGCCAATGGTCTTTTAATGAGACCTATCACAAAAATAATTAAAGATAATAACTGTACTTGGTTTTTACCCAAAATTACCAAATTAGATGCTAGAAAAAAATGGATTATTAGTTCAATTTCACCCAAAGGAGAAATTGTTATTGATGATGGTGCCACGCAAGCACTTTCAAATGGTAAGAGTTTGTTAGCAGCTGGCATTATAAAAGTATCTGGTAAGTTTAAAAAAGGTGATCACATAAAGGTTTTAAACAAGAAAAATTACGAATGTGCTAGAGGCTTAAGTTCATTCTCATCTGATGAAATATTAAGAATTATGGGGCACCATTCTAAAGAGATTGAGAAAATATTAGGATATATTGCTAAGTCTGAGGTTATACATAAAGACGATATGGTAGAGGTATAAAATGAGTCGATATATGAACTTAATAGGGAAAAATGCTAAAAAAGCATCACTTGAAAAGATTAATTCCACACTAAAAAATAAAATTTTAAAAAGATATGCGTTATTACTAGATAAAGAAAGAAACTCTATAATTAAAGAGAATACGAAAGATATAAAGTTTTCTCAAAAAAAGGGATTAAAGAATAATTTAATTGATAGACTAACCATTGGCCATAAAGAATTAGACAATATAAAAAATTCAATAAATAAAATTACTAAATTAAAAGATCCTGTTGATAATACTCTTGAAAAATGGAGTAGACCTAATGGTTTAAAAATTAAAAGAGTATCTATACCTATTGGGGTTATTGGAGTTATATATGAAAGTAGACCCAATGTTACTGCAGATGTTGCTAGCTTATGTTTTAAATCTGGAAATGCTGTAATTTTAAAAGGTGGGTCAGAAGCAATAAATACTAATAAAATTTTAGCTAAGTTATTTCGAAAGGCGCTCAAGGAAAATGGAGTTAATGAAAATTTTATTCAATTTATAGATTCTAAAGATAGAAAAATGGTTGATTTTATGCTTTCAAAAATGAAAGACTATATTGATGTGATCATACCACGTGGAGGTAAAAATTTAGTAAAAAGAGTTCAGGAGTTTTCAACTGTACCCATCATTGGACATTTAGAAGGTCTATGCCATACTTTTGTTGATAAGGATGCAGAACTAAAAATGGCTATAAATATAATTTATAATGCTAAATTAAGAAATACCAGTATTTGTGGTGCTACTGAAACAATTTTACTTCATGAAAAAATTATTAAAAGATTTTGTAATCCTATTTTAAAAAAACTTGAAGAAAGTAACTGCAAAATATATGGAGATCATTTTTTAAGTAAACATTATGAGGGTAGAATTTTTCCTGCAAAAGAAAAGGATTGGTCCACAGAATACTTAGCAGCAACAGTATCTGTAAAGACTGTAAAAAGCTGTGATGAAGCAATCAAGCATATTAACAAATACGGAACTATGCATACAGATTCTATAATTACTAAAAATAAAAAGACTGCAGAGAAATTTTTGAAAAACGTTAAAAGTTCAATAGCAATGCATAACACATCAACCCAGTTTGCTGATGGTGGGGAGTTTGGGTTCGGTGGAGAAGTAGGCATTTCAACAAACACGCTTCCTCCAAGAGGGCCTGTGGGTTTAGGTCAGCTTATTTCTTATAAATATGAAGTTGTTAGTAATGGTCAGACTAGAAAATAAATTGAAATTACAAAAAATCAGAATTGGTATTTTGGGAGGCACTTTTGATCCAGCTCATAAAGGACATTTAGAAATATCTTTACAAGCTAAAAAAAGATTTGAACTAAAGAATATTATTTGGGCGATTACAAAACAGAATCCATTTAAAGAAGAAAGTAGCTCTAATTTAAGAAGCAGAACACAGTTTGCCAAAAAATTAATAGATAAGAATGATTTTATTAAAGTGAAATTTTATGAAGATAAAATAGCATCCAATAGAACGATTGATTTAATTAAATATTTAAATAAAGACAAAAAATTTGAATTATATTTCATTATGGGTGCTGACAACCTTATTAATTTTCATAAGTGGTATAAATGGAAGTCTATTATAAATAAGTGCAATATTCTTGTATTTGATCGTCAAGGCTACAAGGCCAAATCTTTAAAGTCAGTAACATTTGGTGGGGCAAATAAAAAAAAGCTGACATTTATCAATTTTAAAAAAGTCAATATTTCATCTTCTCAATTAAGAAAAGTTTGATAAGGTTTTTAAATTAATGCATAAAAATAAAGATCTCAAAAGCATCATATTAGATACTCTGGATTCCAATAAAGCTTTAGATATAATTTCTATAGACCTTAAAAATAAAAGTTCCATGGCAGACTATATGATCATAGCAAGTGGAACTTCTTCAAGACATATTCAAGCTTTATCTGAGCAAGTCCTAGAAAAACTAAAAACTAATGGAGTTAAAAATTCTAAGATAGAAGGAAAAGAAAGTTTAGACTGGAAATTAGTTGATGGCATTGATTTGATCGTTCATATTTTTAATCCTGATAAAAGAAAATTTTATGAGCTTGAAAAAATATGGTCAGAACTAATTCCCAAAGAAAAAGTAATGATATAAATCATATGAAAAAAAAAATATTTTTTATCATCGTATCTCTATTTTTTTTTGAAAAAAGTTTTTCTGAAAATACTGATATTTATAAAAAAATAGACCTATTTGGTGAGGTGCTTGAAAAAATTAGTAAAGAATATGTTGATGAAGTAGACCAATCAAAAAGTATGGATGCTGCAATAAATGGACTACTGCAATCTTTAGATCCTTATTCTGCATACATGACACCTGAAAGTTTTGAAAGTATGCAAACTGAAACAAGTGGTAAGTTTGGTGGTCTTGGGATTGAGGTTGGCATGGAATCAGGTGTGGTGAAAGTAATCACTCCTATTGATAATACTCCAGCTTCAAAAGCAGGGTTAAAAGCAGGAGATTATATTGTAAAGATTGATGGTGTGCAGGTGCAAGGTAAATCATTAATGGATGCTGTTGATTTAATGAGAGGACTTGTTGGGTCTAGTATTGAAATAACCGTTAGAAGACGAGGTGTTAAAAAAGCACTAATCTTTAATATAACGAGAGAAATTATTCAAGTTCAATCAGTTAAATCTGAACTTATTGATAATAACATTGGTTACATTAGGTTAACTTCTTTTAATGAAAATAGCAGTGATCAAATTAAAGAAAAAGTTAAAAAACTAAATAAAAATAAAAACTTAAAAGGATATATTTTAGATTTAAGAAATAATCCTGGAGGTTTACTTTCTCAGGCTATTAAAATATCTGATTTTTTTCTTGAGAATGGTGAAATCGTATCAACAAAAAGCCGACAGGCCTCAGAAAATCGAAAATGGTTTGCTAAAAAAGGTGATTTAACAAATGGTAAAACACTAATTATACTTATTAACTATGGGTCAGCATCAGCATCAGAAATAGTAGCTGGCGCATTAAAAGATCATAAAAGAGCAATTTTAGTTGGTGAGAATAGTTATGGAAAAGGCTCTGTACAATCAATAATTCCTTTAAAAAATAGAGGAGCTATTAGACTAACAATTTCAAAATATTACCTCCCGTCAGGAAAATCTATTTCAAAAGTTGGGGTAACACCTGATATAGAAGTAGTAGAAAGTTCAGAAGACTTTAAATTTAATTCTGAGACAGATAATCAATTAAACTTTGCAATAAAATTACTCAACGGATAAATGACAAACAATAATACAAGCCTGCCTCTTAGAAGTGGAGTTGGAATTGTTGTTTTAAATAAAGATAATAAAATCTTTGTTGCACAAAGAATAGATAATCAAAAAAATTTCTGGCAAATGCCTCAAGGTGGTGTTGATGAGGGAGAAAATTACCTAACTGCTGCCTATAGAGAATTAGAAGAGGAAACCAGTATAAAGAATGTTGACTTAATAAAGGAACTGGATGGTTTAATCTCTTACGAGCTACCTAAAAATTTACTAGGTGTGATATGGAAAGGCAAATATAGAGGTCAAGAACAAAAATGGTTTGTAATGAGATTTTTAGGGCAAGATAGTGAAATTAATATTAAAACTAAAAATCCCGAGTTCTGTGAATGGAAATGGATTGACCTTGAAAAGATTACTGACCTAGTTGTAGACTTTAAATTACACGTATATGAGGATGTTAAAAAAAAGGTTAAAGAGATTCTTAGTTAAGAGTTTTTAGCACATCAATTTTTTGATCCACTAAATATTTATTTTGATCTGTAATTTCACTATTTTTTGAATACTCTTCTGCTTGTGTTAGTAGTTCACTAATTTTATCTTTATCAAAATCTTTGATATTAAAAATCGAGCTTGTTAGTACCGACAAATTATTATTCTTAAATTCAACAATTCCATCTTCAACATAATAATGCTCCTCCCCAGACTTAGAAAAGATTTTGATAATACCAGGTTTTAAAAATGAAATGATTGATATGTGATCTTTTAAAATTCCCATTTCTCCTTCAAAAGCTGGCACAACAACTTCCGTTACATCTTCTTTTGAAAGAAA
This sequence comes from uncultured Candidatus Pelagibacter sp., assembly GCA_905612385.1. Next base: position 5,246 of record CAJQRR010000063.1, on the reverse strand, counting down.
AGATTTCTCAGGGTTTACTATTTCTATCTTAAACTCTTCACTCATTATTATGCTTCAGCATCCTTCGCCATTTTTTCTGCTTTTTCTATAGCCTCTTCAATTGTTCCAACCATATAAAATGCAGCCTCAGGTAAATGATCGTACTCACCATTACAAATTGCAGCAAATCCTTTAATTGTAGATTCTAAATCTACTAATTTTCCTGGAGAACCAGTAAAGACTTCGGCAACAAAGAAAGGTTGTGATAAGAATCTTTGAATTCTTCTAGCTCTAGCTACTGTTAATTTATCTTCTTCAGATAATTCATCCATTCCTAAAATCGCAATAATATCTTGTAGTGATTTATAAGTTTGAAGGATTTTTTGCACTTCTCTTGCAACTCTATAATGTTCATCTCCAACTATTCTAGGATCTAAAATTCTAGAAGTAGAATCTAGGGGATCTACTGCTGGATAAATTCCAATTTCAGCTATTTGTCTAGACAATACAGTTGTTGCATCTAAGTGAGCAAAAGATGTAGCAGGTGCTGGATCCGTTAAGTCATCTGCTGGTACATAAATCGCCTGCACGGATGTAATTGATCCTTTATTAGTTGTAGTAATTCTTTCTTGAAGGTTACCCATATCTGTCGCAAGTGTGGGCTGATATCCAACAGCTGAAGGAATTCTTCCTAAAAGTGCTGAAACTTCTGATCCCGCTTGAGTAAATCTAAAAATGTTATCAACAAAGAATAATACATCTTGTCCTTCTTGATCCCTAAAATACTCAGCTACAGTTAAACCTGTTAAGGCAACCCTTGCTCTAGCCCCTGGGGGTTCATTCATTTGACCATACACTAGTGCTGCTTTTGATCCTGGCCCCTCTGGCTTAATAACCCCTGAATCTATCATCTCATGATAAAGATCATTTCCTTCTCTAGTTCTTTCTCCAACACCAGCAAATACAGAAAATCCACCATGTGCTTTTGCTACGTTGTTAATTAATTCCATAATAAGTACTGTCTTACCAACACCTGCACCACCAAATAGACCAATTTTTCCACCTTTGGCATATGGTGCTAATAGATCAACTACTTTAATTCCTGTTACTAAAATTTCTGTTTCTGTTGATTGATCACTAAATTCAGGTGCAGCTCTGTGGATTGGCCACTTTTCTTTTGTTTTAACTTCACCTTTTTCATCAATAGGTTCACCTATTACATTTATAATTCTTCCTAAAGTTTCAGGACCAACTGGAACCATAATGGGAGAGCCTGTGGCAGTTACTTCGTCTCCTCTTTTCAATCCCTCAGTAGCGTCCATTGCAATTGTTCTAACACTTGATTCACCAAGGTGTTGAGCAACTTCCAAAACTAGTCTGTTATCACCATTTTTACATTCTAATGCTGATAAAATTTCTGGTAATTCTCCATCAAATTTTACGTCTACTACTGCTCCAATAATTTGTGTAATTTTTCCTTTGCTCATAATTATAAACTTTCCGCTCCTGATATGATTTCAATTAGTTCTTTTGTAATAGCTGCTTGACGACTTCTATTATACTCAATAGTAAGCTTGTCAACCATTTCACCTGCGTTTCGAGTTGCACTATCCATTGCGCTCATTCTTGAACCCTGTTCGCTAGCTGAATTCTCTAACATTGCTTTAAAAATCTGTGTAGATATATTTTTAGGCAATAAATTACTTAAAATTTCATCTTCATCTGGTTCAAATTCATAATTATCTTCAGATGAATTTTCCTCTACTTCAGAGCTTTTTAAAGGTATTATTTGTTGTTCTTGGGGTATTTGAGTAATTACATTTTTAAATTTATTATAAAAAATTGTACATACATCAAATTCTTTTTTTTCAAAATTTTCAATTATCAACTTACCTACTTTTTCTGCATCCAAATAATTAATAGTTTTTGATTCTTTAAACGATATTTTTTCAACAATACTGTCTTTGTAAACTCTCTTTAATTGATCATAACCTTTAGAACCTACGGTTATAATTTTTAAAATTTTTCCTTCTTCAGATATTTTTTTAAAATATGCTTTAGCTTTTTTAATGATGTTTGAATTAAAACCACCACAAAGACCGCGATCAGATGTTAAGACTATACATAAATGGATCTTCTCTTCACCTGTTCCTGATAGTAGCTTTGGCACATTTTCTTTATCAGAAATACCACTAGATAAGTTAAGAATGATATTATTCATCTTCTCAGAATAAGGTCTTCCCTTTTCAGCATTTTCTTGTGCCTTCCTCAGTTTAGCAGCCGCAACCATTTTCATGGCTTTGGTAATTTTTTGTGTAGACTTTACACTTGCTATTCTTTTTTTTAAATCGTCTAGCGTTGCCATATATTATGAATTAAAGTTTTTCTTAAGCTCCATTATTACTTCAACCAATAATTTTTCAGTATCTTCTTCAAGCTTACCTGAGCTTAAAACAGATTCTAAAATTTCTGGTTTTTCAGATTTACATTTTTCAATAATTTTAGATTCAAACTCAGCAATATCTTTAAGCTCTACATCATCCAAATAACCTTTAACTCCACAAAAAACTGAAATTACTTGTTCAGCAACTGTCATTGGAGAATATTGTTTTTGTTTTAGAAGTTCGGTTAATTTTGAACCTCTATTTAAAAGTTTTTGAGTTGATGCATCTAAATCAGATCCAAATTGTGCGAAGGCTGCCATTTCTCTATATTGAGCTAGCTCAAGTTTCATTGAACCAGAAACTTTTTTCATTGCTTTTGTTTGTGCTGCAGATCCAACTCTAGAAACTGATAAACCGACGTTAATCGCTGGTCTAATTCCTTGGTTAAACAATTCTGTTTCAAGAAATATTTGTCCATCAGTAATTGATATAACGTTAGTAGGGATAAACGCTGATACGTCTCCACCTTGCGTTTCAATTATTGGAAGAGCGGTTAATGATCCTCCACCATGCTCATCACTAAGCTTGGCAGCTCTTTCGAGCAATCTACTGTGTAAGTAAAATACGTCTCCTGGGTAAGCTTCCCTTCCTGGAGGTCTTCTTAATAAAAGTGACATTTGTCTGTAAGCTACAGCCTGTTTAGATAAATCATCATAAATGATTAATGCGTGCATACCATTATCTCTATAGAATTCACCCATTGTGCAGCCAGTATAAGGTGCTAAGAATTGAAGTGGTGCTGCATCTGAAGCAGTGGCGGCTACAATTGTTGTATATTCCATTGCACCAGCTTCTTCTAGGGTTTTTTGAATTTGTCTAACTGTAGATCTTTTTTGACCTATGGCTACGTAAATACAGTAAAGTTTTTGCTTCTCATCTCCAGATTCATTTATTTTTTTCTGGTTAATGATTGCATCAATAGCAACCGCAGTTTTTCCTGTTTGTCTGTCACCAATAATTAATTCACGCTGTCCTCTTCCAACAGGTACTAAACTATCAATTGATTTTAACCCTGTTTGCATTGGTTCACTAACAGATTGTCTTGGAATAATACCAGGAGCTTTTACTTCAACTCTGCTTCTTTTTGTTGCTTTATCGAGAGCTCCTTTGCCATCAATTGGATTTCCCAATCCATCAACAACTCTTCCTAATAATTCTTTTCCAACAGGTGTATCAACAATACTTCCTGTTCTTTTAACAACATCACCTTCTTTAATTTTTCTATCATCTCCAAAAATTACAACTCCAACATTTTCACTTTCTAAGTTTAGAGCCATTCCTTTTGATCCGTCAGAAAATTCTACCATCTCACCAGCTTGAACATTATCTAGTCCATATACTCTAGCAATACCGTCTCCAACTGATAAAACTTGACCAACTTCAGTTACTTCTGCTTTATCACCAAATTTTTTAATTTGTTCTTTTAATATCTTTGTTACTTCTGATGGGTTTATATCCATTTATGCCTCTATCATCCTATTTTCGATTTGTTGTAATTTATTTTTAATGGAAGTGTCCACCATTGTGCTTCCGACTTGCACAATCAAACCCCCAATTAAACTTGCATCATGTTTGTAGTTTAATTTTATTTTTGAACTAAAGTTTTTAGTCAATTCTTCTTTTATGTTATTAATTTCATTTTCAGTAAGATCTTTTGCAGAAGTTAATTCTGCTTTTAATTCACCTCTTTTGACCGAACATGTCTCAACAAAGCTTTTTAGAATTTTATCTACATAAAAGAATCTTCTTTTAGATATTAGAAAGCTTAAAAATTTTGTTAATAATTCATTTATTTTATATTGTTCTGAAATTTTACTTAGAGCATTCAATTGGTCTTCTTTGTTGTTTGTTGGATCTTTGATTAAAGATTTAAAATCTTTACTTAAAGTAATTAAATTAATAATTGAAGCAGAATGAACCTCAATCTCACTTAAATTATTAGCTTCTATAGCTAATTCATAAAGTGCCAGGGAATATCTACCTGCCGATGTTTCAGAAAAACCTTTATTTTTGCTCAATTTATTGTTCCTTATAAATATTTGAAGATTTATTAAATTTCTGTTTTAATTAACATATGACCCTATTCTCTTCAAGTCACACATTGTCTAAAAGTGTTATTTTTTGACCATTAATTGAAGTTTATTGGATCGACATCAACTGTTAGTTTCATTCCAGTAGGAAATTTGAATTTTTCAATAGTTTTGGCTAGTGAATTCTGCACTTTTATGGATTTTCTACCTCTGATCAAAAGTCTAACTCTGAACTTTCTTTTTAATCTAAATATAGGTGCATTCACAGGGCCAAGAACTCTACCTTCAACAGCACTTTCTATAAAAACTTTAAACTTATAAGCCTCTTTTTCAAGTTCTCTTTCATTGCTGCCAGTAATTATTAAAGCAATAAATCTCTGAAACGGTGGAAGATTATTTGCCCTTCTAATTTCGAGTTCTTTATCTAAAAAAATATCGGGATCTTTATTTGTAATGTCTGTTATCATTTTTGTATCTAAATTATAAGTTTGAAAATAAACAGTTGCTGGTTTTCCTGTTCTTCCTGCTCTACCTGAAAGTTGGTGATATAATTGTAAATTCTTTTCTGCGCCCCGTAAGTCATGACCTTGTGATGATAAGTCAATATCAACAACAACAATACAATTTAAACTTGGAAAGTGGAATCCTTTAGAGATTAATTGAGTTCCAATTAAAATTTGAATTTTATTATCTATAATTTTTTCTAAAACATCTGCTGAACTTTTTTTATTCATTGTATCACTAGAAAATATAGTTGTTTCCTTGGTGGGAAAAATTTTTTTTACTTCTTCAG
>CAJQRR010000062.1 GCA_905612385.1 uncultured Candidatus Pelagibacter sp. | reverse complement strand
TCAATAGCATCTTTTAATTGTAGTACACTCGCACCAGCTATAGCAGGTATGGCCAACAGAAAAGAAATTTTACTTGAATCAAATCTATTAAATCTAAAAAGTCTTGCAGCTGTTATTGTAATTCCTGCTCTACTCACACCTGGTATTAAAGCAAGTATTTGGAACAAACCAATATATAATATTGTTTTAAAATTTAAGTTGGATGATATTTTTTTATCAAATTTACTTTTGTCTGCAACATATAAAATAATTCCAAAAACTAATGTTGTCCAAGCAATTATCTTTAAATTATTTTCTAATAGATTAACTAGACCTGTGGAGCTTATTATATACCCAGCTATTACAATTGGTATAGAGCCAATAATTAATAAAGATAATAATTTTTGATTATTTCTAAGGTCTAGTAACTCTTTTCTAAAATAAAAGATTATTGCAAGTAAGGAGCCAAGATGGAGACTAACATCAATCATTAGTGAGTTAGAATTAAAATTAAAGATTATCTCAACAATGTTTAAATGAGCCGATGAACTGATCGGCAAAAATTCTGATATGCCCTGAACTATTGATAGGATTATAATTTCAATAATATTTGAGAGCATTTAAAGGTTCGTAGCTTAAATATTCGATGATTTAAACAATTCCATTTGAACATATTAGGTATGCACAAATCAAAATAAGAAGAGTTAACGGTATTTATTCTAAATTTAAGGTCATATATATTGACCTTGTTTGTCTTTTATTACTTAAAACTGTGTTATATGGTTGTTTTATTAAAGGGTATATATGTCAGAAAAAATGCTTAAATTTGTAAAAATAGGTCAACAAACTCCACCTAAAAGAGAAGTTGGCAGTAGAAAAGAAGATTTTAATGAAATTTATAAAGAGTTTATTAACGAAAAGGCAGGTGAACAATCTAGCAGATGTTCACAATGTGGAGTTCCTTTTTGTCAGGTACATTGTCCATTAAGTAACAATATTCCCGATTGGTTAAAATTAACTGCAGAGGGAAGATTAAAAGAAGCATATGAATTATCCCAAAGCACCAACAATATGCCAGAAGTGTGTGGAAGAATATGTCCACAAGATAGATTGTGTGAAGGAAATTGCGTAATTGAACAATCGGGACATGGAACAGTAACTATAGGTTCAGTTGAGAAATATATTACTGATAATGCATGGGAACAAGGCTGGGTAAATCCTATAAAAGTTAAAAATGAAAAGAGTCAAAGTATTGGAATTATAGGAGCAGGTCCAGCAGGACTGGCTGCTGCAGAACAGCTACGTAAGTTAGGGTATCAAATTACAGTATACGATCGATATGATAGAGCTGGTGGTTTAATGATTTATGGGATTCCAAATTTTAAATTAGAAAAATTTGTTGTAGAAAGAAGAACCAAGTTATTAGAAGAGGGTGGAATTAAATTTGTTCAAAATTTTGAAGTTGGAAAAGATGCTACATTGGAGCAATTAAGAAAAAAACATGATGCCCTTTTAATTGCAACTGGAGTTTATAAAGCTCGAGAAATAGATCTACCAGGAAAAGATTTAGGAAATATATTCCCAGCTATGGATTTTTTAACAGCTTCAAATAAAAAAGGATTAGGAGATAAGGTAGAATTATTTGATAATGGAACCTTAAATGCTGAAGGAAAAAATATTGTTGTAATTGGAGGAGGTGACACTGCAATGGACTGTGTTAGGACTTCAATCAGACAAAAAGCAAAATCAGTTAAATGCCTTTATAGAAGAGACAAAGAAAATATGCCTGGATCTGCTAGAGAAGTGGCTAATGCAGAAGAGGAAGGAGTAGAGTTTGTATGGCTATCTAGTCCCAAAGAATTCATAGGAACAAATAAAGTTGAAGGTTTGATGGTAGATAAAATCAAACTTGGTGAACCAGATGATAGTGGTAGACGTAAACCAGAAATTCAGAACAATTCTCACTTTAATATTGAAGCAGACATAGTAATTAAAGCTCTTGGGTTTGACCCTGAAAATTTACCAAGATTATTTGGATCTGAAGATCTGCAAGTTACTAAATGGGGAACATTAAAAACAGATTTTGATACAATGGAAACAAATTTACCAGGCGTTTTTGCAGCTGGAGATATTATTAGAGGAGCATCTTTAGTTGTCTGGGCTATAAAAGATGGAAGAGACGTAGCAATATCAATAAAAAGTTTTTTAGAAAGCAAAGAGCTTAGTAAAGAAAAGGTTGCATAATGAAAAATTATAAAAAAAACCTTAAAATTCTTGAAGATGGTCATGTTTATTCAAAAGAAATGGAGCATGATGCTTGTGGAGTAGGATTAATTGCATCTACAGAAGGTAAAAAATCAAGAAAAGTAGTTGAGTATGGAATTAATGCCTTAAAAGCAGTTTGGCACAGAGGAGCTGTTGATGCTGATGGAAAAACAGGTGATGGTGCTGGAATTCACTTAGAAATTCCCTCAGATTTTTTTGCTGAAAAGACAGAACTTACTGGTCACGACCATGATGGTTCAGAAATTTGCGTGGGTATGATTTTTTTACCAAGAAATAATTATCAAGCACAAGAAAATGCAAGAACCTTGGTTGAAAGTGAACTAACAAAAAGTAATTTTAGTATTTATGGATGGAGACAAGTTCCTGTAAATCCAAAAGTTTTAGGTGAAAAAGCAAATCTTACGAGACCAGAAATTACTCAAGTATTATTTAAACACAATAATAAATATCT
>CAJQRR010000061.1 GCA_905612385.1 uncultured Candidatus Pelagibacter sp. | reverse complement strand
TTTAAAAGATGAGAGATTTATCTCTCGTTTTGCAATATTTCATCAAAGATTTTCAACAAACACAGCACCAAGTTGGGATCTGGCACAACCTTTTAGAGCATTAGCTCATAATGGAGAAATAAACACACTAAAGGGAAATAAAAACTGGATGAAAGTTCATGAGCAAGAAATGGACAGCCCCTTATTTGATGATATGGAAAATTTAAAACCAGTTATACAGCCAGGATCATCAGACTCTGCTGCATTAGACAGTGTTTTTGAACTTTTAAATATTTCTGGCCAATCAGCACCACTCGCAAAATTAATGTTAATTCCAGATGCTTGGTCTAAAAAAAGTCAAACATTATCAAAAGATCACCAACAACTATTTAATTTTTTAAATAGCACAATGGAGCCATGGGATGGACCAGCTGCTATTGCAGCTACGGATAATGAGTGGGCTATAGTAGCCGCTGATAGAAATGGGTTGCGCCCAATGAGATATACTATTTCAAAAGATAAAATACTATGTGCAGGGTCAGAGACAGGAATGGTTGAAATTGATGAAAAACAAATTCTTAAAAAGGGCAGGTTAGGGCCTGGAGAAATTCTTGGGGTAAGAATAGCAAAAGGCAAGGTGTTTTCTAATGTTGAGATAAAAGACTATTTGGCAAAAGAGTTTAAACATTTTAATAATCAAATAATTGATTTAGAAAAAAAATTCCCAATAAAAAATGAAAAATTTACTTTTTCAGGTGATGAACTTAAAAAAAGACAGCATACTTTTGGCTATAGTTTAGAAGATTTGGAACTTATTCTACACCCTATGGCCGAGGACGCTAAAGAAGCCATTGGTTCAATGGGTGATGACACTCCACTTGCGGTGTTATCTGACCGTTATAGGCCGCTTTATCACTTCTTTAGACAAAATTTTAGTCAAGTTACAAACCCACCAATTGATTCTTTAAGAGAAAACAAGGTTATGAGTTTAAAAACTCGTTTTGGTAACCTTGGAAATATTTTAGATTTTAGTAATTTAACAGAGGAAAATATATATGTTTTAGATAGTCCTATTTTATCAAACTCTCAGTTAGAAAAATTTATTAATTTTTTTGGTCAAAAATCAATAACTATTGACTGTACTTTTGATAAAAGTGAAAATCTTGAAACCTCTATTGAGAGAATTAAAAAAGATTCTGAAATTGCAGTTAGGCAGGGTCTTACTCAATTAGTCTTAAGTGATAAAAATACTTCTGAAGAAAGATTGCCCATTCCCATGCTATTAAGCGTTGGTGCAATAAATACACATCTCATTAAAAAAAAACTAAGAGGCTATACTTCAATTAATGCCCAAACTGGGGAAGCATTAGATACACATTCATTTGCAACACTCATAGGTGTTGGGGCTACAACAGTTAATCCTTATTTAGCATTGGATAGCCTATACCAGAGATTTGAAAAGAAATTATTTGGAAAGTTTGGGTACGATGAGTGCATAGAGAGGTATGTACAGTCAGTAAATTATGGTCTTTTAAAAATAATGTCAAAAATGGGAATTTCAGTCATAAGCTCTTATAGAGGTGGATGTAATTTTGAAACAGTTGGCTTAAGTAGAACAGTAGCATCAGAATATTTCCCAGGAATTTTATCAAAAATTTCAGGAATAGGCTTAAATGGAATAGAAAAAAAATTAAGAATTATTCACAAAGAAGCATTTGAAAGCACAGATACAGTCTTACCAATTGGCGGAATTTACAGGTACAGAAAAAATGGTGAAGTGCACCAATATCAAGGTAAGCTTATTCATCTTTTGCAAAGTGCCGTTTCTTCAAATTCTTTTGATGCTTATAAAAAATATGCAAAAGGTATTTATAATCTTCCACCCATACATCTTAGAGATCTAATTGGATTTAGAGAAAAAAATTTAAATCCTTCTATAGATATTACAGAAGTAGAACCAATTGAAAATATTTTAACAAGATTTGGAAGTGGAAGTATGTCTCATGGTGCATTATCAAAAGAAGCACATGAAACTTTAGCTATAGGAATGAATAGAATTAAAGGAGCCTCTTGTAGTGGTGAAGGCGGTGAAGATGAGAAAAGATTTACTAAGATGAAAAATGGAGATAGTGCTAATTCTAGAGTTAAACAAATAGCCTCAGCAAGATTTGGAGTAACACTCAAATACCTTAATAACTGTAATGAAATAGAGATTAAAATTGCACAAGGAGCAAAACCTGGTGAAGGCGGCCAGTTACCTGGATTTAAAGTTACAGAAGAAATTGCAAAATTAAGACATTCAACACCAGGTGTAACCTTAATATCACCACCACCCCACCATGATATTTATTCTATCGAGGATCTAGCTCAGTTAATTTATGATCTTAAGCAAGCAAATCCAAAAGCAAGAGTTGGTGTAAAATTAGTAGCATCATCAGGCATAGGAACAATTGCAGCTGGTGTAGCTAAAGCTAAAGCAGATATAATTCTGATTTCTGGACATAATGGAGGAACAGGAGCAACACCACAAACAAGTGTTAAATATGTTGGGATACCCTGGGAGATGGGTTTGACTGAAGCTAATCAAGTTTTAACTTTAAATAATTTGAGACATAAGGTTACTTTAAGAACTGATGGGGGAATTAAAACAGGAAGGGATGTTGTTATTGCAGCCATGATGGGTGCTGAGGAATATGGGGTAGCAACAACTGCATTAGTAGCTATGGGATGTATAATGGTTCGACAGTGTCATTCAAATACGTGTCCGGTCGGAGTTTGCACTCAAGATAAAAAGTTAAGAGAAAAATTTTCTGGCACACCAGAAAAAGTAGTTAACTTATTTAAATTTATTGCAGAAGAAGTGAGAGAAATCCTAGCCGAGATAGGTTTTAAATCCATGAATGAGATAATTGGTAGAACTGATTTATTAAGACAAGTGAGTAAAGCTTCACCAAACTTAGATGATTTAGATTTAAATCCTTTGTTTGTTCAAACAGATCCTGGAGAAAATACAAGATATTGTAAAAATCCAGAAATAAATTCTGTACCAGATACTTTAGACCAAGAAATTCTACCTGAAATCAAAGATCAAATTGGAAAAGTAAAAATTATTGAAAAAGAGTATATTATTAAAAATACTCATAGAACTGTTGGTACAAGAATTTCCAATCATCTTTATGAGAAATATGGTTCTGAAAAATTAGAGGATAACTTTTTATCTCTAAAATTCAAAGGGTCAGCAGGGCAGTCTTTTGGAGCATTTGGAGTAAAAGGCTTAAAACTTATTTTAAAAGGTGATGCTAATGACTATGTTGGTAAAGGTTTGTCAGGAGCAACAGTTGTAGTTAAACTCCCAGATGAAAGTAATTTAATTTCACATGAGAATACCATAATAGGAAATACAGTTTTATACGGAGCAACATCTGGAAAATTATTTGCAGCAGGTCAAGCTGGGGAAAGATATGCAGTGAGAAATTCAGGATCAATTTCAGTTATCGAAGGCTGTGACTCAAATGCTTGTGAATATATGACTGGTGGCACAGTTGTAGTTTTGGGAGATGTAGGAGATAATTTTGGAGCTGGAATGA
>CAJQRR010000060.1 GCA_905612385.1 uncultured Candidatus Pelagibacter sp. | reverse complement strand
GGTTCATTAGGAGATATAGCGCAAGCTAGTGGGGCAATTCAAGATATTTCTGAAAACAATCCAGAAGATCAAATACATATATTAACAACAAAACCTTATTTTGAACTATTTAGAAAAAATCCATTTATTCATAATGTTATTTTAGACAAGCGTCTATCAAGGTTCAACCTAATTTATCTATATTTACTGATGAGAACTTTAAAGAAACTAAATATAAAAAAAGTTTATGATTTACAAAATTCATCTAGAACAAAGTTTTATAAAAATATTTTATTTTCAAAAGCAAATTTTAATATTTGGTCGAGTTCAGAAACCACTCTACCAAGCAATACTTTAAAAGAAGAGTTTGATAAAAACCCAGTTTTAGATAGGTTTGATCATCAGCTAAAAATCTCTGGAATTAAAACTGAACATACAATAAAGCCAAACTTTAGTTGGGCGGTCACCAACATTGATAATATTAAACAAGAGTTTAAATTAGATAAATATATTGTCTTATTTCCTTTTTGTTCAGCTCATCTAACCCATAAAAAGTGGCCTTATTACAATGAGTTAATACAGTTAATCAAGAATAAATACGGTGAACAAATTAAAGTTGTTGTAGCACCAGGTCCATCTGAAATTCATGATGCAAAAAATATTAATGCTCTTCCAATTTTAGATAAAAATAAGGCTCTAGATATTTCTCAACTTGCAAGTTTGATTAAAGAAAGTTCATTTGTTATTGCAAACGATACAGGCCCAGCTCATATTTCAGCACATCTTGGAGTAAAAGGCTTAACTTTATTTGGTAAACACACAACGGCTTATAAGGTTAGTATTGAAAGGGAAAACTTCAAAGCAATTCAAGTTGATGATTTAGGAAAACTAAGCGCAGGTAAAGTTTTAGAAAAAATATTAATTTAATTTCTTACCAATAATTTTCAATATTATAGGAACAGTAAAGAGTATCATCAGCAATCTAACAATATGATGAAATGCTACAAAGTTAGGATCTAAATCAAAAGCTATTGCAATAATTGCTACTTCATAAATTCCACCAGGAGAAAAAGACAAGAGTAGAGTTAAGAAATTAGTATCCACAAAGTATGTGGCAACAATTGCAGATAACAATCCAAGAAATATAAGTATTACAGTTGCAATCAAACTATGAAACGTATTGCCTACAACTTCTTTTAATGATTTGTCTGCAAAACGACAACCAACAGAGGCACCTAAAATAAGCAAACAAAAATTTATACTTTCATCTGGCAGTTTGTAGGAAGCAACTTCAGTTATTTGTAAAATTCCACTTGCAACTAATGTTCCTGATAATAATGCAGCAGGCACACCAATTTTGTCAAATAAGAAAATTAATAATATTGAACCTATTAAAAGGATTAAAAGATGAAAATGATTTTGATCAAGGTAATCAAATTTTTCAATTGTTAGAGCCTCATTTGTTGAATAATTAACAACAAAAAAGGGAATAACAGTTATTATTATAATTAACCTAATTAAATGAGATGTAGCAACTTGTGATAAGTCAGATTTTTCATGCTCAGCTAATATCATTAAAGGTCCTAAAGCACCTGGTGCTGCTGAAAAAATTGAAGTTTTGACATTATAGCCTGAAAATCTTTGTAAATATTTTGATACAATTAAAATACTTATTAAAATATAGACAAACATAATTATTGAAGTCCAAACCCATTCGGTCATTTGATTTATTAAATTCTGATCTATATAATTTCCAATATGAAGACCAAGAACTATTAAAATTGAACTTAAAGCTAGTTTTGGCATTTTAATTTTTATTCCACTTAATGCTGCAATTGAAACTACAAGCATAGGACCAAGCATCCACGCTAATGGGATATTAAAATAGTCAGCTATAATTGCACTTGGGGTAGAAATTAAAATAACTAATAGAAATTTTTTAGAAAATAATTCTTTAATGTTAGAGGAATTAAATTGAATAGAAGAATTTTTCATTAACAAATATTCTTTTATCACTTACCCTGAAAAAGATAACAGAAAAGAAAAATCTCTTAATTAGTGATAGTTATTCTTTTTATTATTAAAATGTTTGAGAGAGCACTCGCTTATTTCTTGAAAAAAGAAAATCAACGTTAAGTTGTATCCTATTCAAAAACTTGCTTTCATGACTATAGTGTAATTAACTACAACTATTAAAAACTAACAATAGAGGAATATAATGAAAAATATTAAAAAATTAGTTTCAGTATTATTCTCGGTAATTCTATTATTCTCTGCAACAGCAACAAATTCAATCGCAATGGATAAAATCCATTTCGTAATTGGTGGTGGTGCTGGTGGTGGATGGGATGGAACTGCTAGAGGTACTGGAGAAGCTTTAACAAAATCAGGAATGTTAAAAAGTGCATCATTTGAAAATATGTCAGGTGGTGGTGGAGGAAAAGCTTTAGCTTTCATGATTAATACTCAGCCTAAAAATACAGTCTTGGTTCAATCAACACCATTAGTTTTAAGATCTATCACTAGACATAAAGGTTATGTTTCAGGATCTGGAGTTTTATCTTATAAAGATGTAACACCAATCGCTGGTGTTATTGGTGACTACGGTGCAATAGCCGTAGCAAAAAACTCACCTTACATGAACTTTAAAGATGTAGTTGATGCGTATAAAAAAGATCCAAAATCTATTAAAATGGCTGGTGGATCAGTAAGAGGAAGTATGGATCATTTAATCGGTGCTTTAGCATTTCAAGCTGCAGGAGCAAATCCAAATGATGTAGCTTACATTCCTTACGATGCTGGTGGAAAAGCTTTAGCTGGACTTTTATCTGGTGAGACACAAATTATCTCTACAGGTTTAGGTGAACTTATGGGAGCAAGAGACCAAGTAAGAATTATTGGTATTACTGCACCATCAAGAGTAGCTGATGCACCTGATGCACCAACTTTAAAAGAACAAGGTTATGATGTTCAGTTCGTAAACTGGAGAGGATTTTTTGGACCTCCAAATATGAGTAATAAAGATAAAAAAGCTTTATCTACAATGCTAGGTAAAGTTATGAAAACTCCTGAATGGGAAGCTGTAAGAAAAAGAAATGCTTGGGTTAATATTTATAACTCAGATAAGGATTTTGTTAAATTCTTAGAAAAGCAAACTGTAGAAATGACAGCTCTTATGAAGAAATTAGGAGTTATATAATCCTTTAGGATTATTTAAAAATTAGAGCAGTGAATATAAATACTACCAAGATTATATCACTGCTCTTTTTTATTTTCTCAGCATTATATTTATATACTGCTTACAATATTCAAGTTTTTTCATTTGATGAAAATTCACCCTTTAATGCTAAAACATTTCCAATTTATCTAGGTTATGCCGGTATGTTTTTTTCTGGATTAAAAGTTATCTTACCAGAAGTGAATACTATTAAAGTTGATCACAAGAGTTTAGAATATAAAAAAACAGCTATATTAGTTCTTATCGCAATTATTTATGGTTTTACTATATTAAGAGTTGGGTATTTCTTAACTACATCACTATTTTTAGCATCCTCTTACTACGCTTTAGGTGAGAGAAGGTGGTTATGGATATTTTTATTATCTTTTCCATTTGTGGCACTGTTTATGTATCTTTTACATGGGGTACTTGAAATTTACTTAAGAGATCCATTTTTAAAACTGATTGGAGTAATGGGATGATTGAAGGCATTTTAATTGGATTAAAAACAGCTCTTACATTTCAAAATATATTTATGGTTATGATTGGTTGTTTTTTTGGAACAATCATTGGAATGCTGCCAGGTCTTGGACCAATGACAGCAATCGCATTAATGATACCAATTACCTATGGCTTTGATCCTGCTACTGGATTAATTTTAATGGCTGGTGTTTATTATGGTGCAGTATTTGGTGGGTCAACTTCGTCGATTTTATTAAATGCACCTGGTGTTCCGGGGACTGTTGCGACATCATTTGATGGTTACCCTATGGCACAACAAGGTAAAGCAGGAAAAGCTTTAGCTATAGCTGCATGGAGTTCTTTTGCTGGAGGAACACTTGCTACAATATATTTATTATTCCTTGCGCCAAGTTTATCAAAAGTAAGCTTATCATTTAGATCGCCAGATTATTTTGCTTTAATGATATTGGGTCTAACTGCAATTGCCGCTTTTTCTTCTAAAGGTCAGTTTATAAAGGCAATGATGATGGTAGTTCTTGGTTTAATGTTAGCATCAGTAGGGCAAGATTCTTTATCTGATATTACTAGATTTACTTTTAATAATATGAACTTAACAGATGGAATAAGTTTTGTTTTAGTTGTAATGGCAACTTTTGCAATGAGTGAAGCATTAACAATTATTTTAAAAAGAAATGACCCTTCTGCAGTAGCAAAACAGGTTTCATTGACAGAGCTTGGTTCAATCAAAATTAATAAAGAAGAAAGAACTCAAATGTTAAAGGCTATTCCTCGAAATTCAGTGATAGGTTTTTTAATTGGAGTTTTACCAGGTGCTGGAGCAACTATCGCTTCATTTTTAGCATATGGTATGGAAAGAAATTTTGTTAGTGATGAAGAAAAAGCAAAGTTTGGAAAGGGTAGTGTTCATGGACTAACAGCACCAGAAACTGCAAACAACGCAGCGTGTTCTGGAGCTTTTGTTCCTTTATTAACTTTAGGAATTCCAGGAAGTGGAACTACCGCTGTAATGCTTGGAGCTTTATTAGGTTTTGGTATTCAGCCTGGTCCAAGACTTTATATAACTAACCCAGAAATTTTCTGGTCAGTTATTATGTCTATGTACATTGGAATGGTCATATTACTTATATTGAATTTGCCCTTAATTCCTTACATAGCAAGAATACTTGCTGTACCTAAAAATTATTTAATTCCACTTATTTTGTTTTTTTCAATTACAGGAATTTATGTAATGTCTTTTAATAATTTTGATATTTATTTAATGATCGGAATAGCTGTTATTGCAACATTCATGAGACTATATGATTTTCCAATGCCACCCCTCATTTTAGCTTTTGTTCTTGGTGGTTTAATGGAAGAAAATTTACGAAGATCACTACTAATAAGTGATGGATCGTGGGATTTTTTATGGAGTAGACCTCTTACAGCCTCAATAATAGCAGTGACAATATCTATTGTTAGTTGGCAGGTATATAAAACTTTAAAAAATAGAAAGATTTAATTTAAAATTTTTTTATATTCCTCAATTATTTTATTCCACTCAAATTTAGCAGAATTTTCTTTGGCAGCTTTTCCATATTCATGGAATTTATTATTTTCTAACATCAAATTAATTGATGAATAAACTTCATCTAATTCATTACCATCACAGATTAAACCTGTTTTCTCATGTTCGATTGCATCTGTTGCACCACCATCTTTTCCTCCAAGAGAAGGCACTCCATATTGAGCAGCCTCAACATAAGCTATCCCAAATCCTTCAACAGATTTTTTATGAACAATAGATGGCATTACAAAAACATTTGATTTAGCAACTAGTGCATTTTTTAATTCATTAGAGATATCTTTAAAGAACATTACTTGGGGTTGAAGGCCTAATTCTGCTACTAATTTTTTAATGTTTTCTTCTTCATCACCATAACCCACACAAATGTAGACAATACTAGGGTAAATCTGTTTTAAATTTCGAAGAGCCATAATCATCTTTTCATGATTTTTTCTTTTATCAAATCTTGAAACTGTAATTAATCTTGGAGATTTATGCTTTAATAAATTCTCCACTTTATCTAAAGTTTTTTTATCCAATTCTTCAGCAGGATCAACTCCAGGATTAATAACTATAATTTTATCCTGCTGAACCCCCAATGAAATAGCTAAATTTTTTGTGTACTCAGAATTAGCAACAATAGTTTCAACATTATCTAATACTCCTAATACCCTTTTATTAAGAGAGGTGCCTTTTTCATGATTAATTTCTTTACCATGGATCAAACATATCTTTTTTTTACTAGTTTTAAGATGTTCTAAACTTTTCCAATGATCAGCAATAATGCCGTCTATTTTATTTTCTTTAATAAATTCATTAATCAATTGAGCTTTTCTATATTTTCTAAGAAGCTTTATTCCACCAACTCGCTCTATTGAAAAAGAAACTTGTTCATCAAATAACTTGTGATTTTCATGATAATCTGCAAATACTTTTATCATGTGGTGTTTTGAAAGTTCATTTGCTAACCCCCACATTAAATTTTGCATACCACCCACTTCTGGGGGAAATGTTTTTGTAACTATTAAATACATTAATTATCTAACCATTTAATACCACATCCAACACTTGGAATTTGCGTTTCAGGACCTTTACCTGTCTCAGCTATTTGTTTCATTGCACTGTATAAATCACTATCACCTGTTCTTACAGGTTTTAAATTATCTAATTCTCTTATTCGACCCCTGTATTGTAATTTTAAATTATTATTATACCCAAAAAAATCAGGCGTGCACACAGCATCATAATTTTTTGCAACATTTTGAGTTTCATCAAAAAGATAAGGGAAATTAAACTGATGTTCTTTAGCAAATTCAATCATATTTTCAAAACTATCTTCAGGATAATTTATTGGATCATTAGCTGAAATAGCTACCGCTTTTATTCCAAGCTTTTCTAAATTTTTACAATCTTCAACAATGTCTTTAATAACAGCTTTTACGTAAGGGCAGTGGTTACAAATAAACATAACCAAAGTTCCATTTGTCCCCTTAACGTTATTTAATTTAATAATTTTGTCATTAGTGGACTTTAATTCAAAGCTTTTAGCAGCTTGCCCAAAATCACATATTGGAGTTTTTAACGGCATGTTATAATAACATATAAGTTATGTTTTATAATTTGAAAGATAAAAAGGTTAAAAATTCAGGTGAAAACTGGTCCGCATCTAATGCATCTATTATTGGAGATGTTACCTTAGAAAAAAATACCAGTATTTGGTTTAATGTTACATTAAGAGGTGATGTTGAAAATATTTATGTTGGCGAAGGGTCAAATATTCAAGATGGAAGCGTTTTACATACAGATCCAGGGTACCCTTTAAAAATTGGAAAAGATGTAACAATAGGGCATTTAGTAATGCTACATGGATGCACTATTGGAGATAATTCTTTAATTGGAATTGGTGCTGTAATTTTAAATGGTGCTAAGATTGGTAAAAATTGTATCATTGGTGCAAATGCACTAGTGACTGAGAATAAAGTCATACCAGATAATTCATTAGTAATCGGATCTCCAGGTAAAATTGTTCGTCAAGTGTCTAATGATGAAGCAAAATCAATTACTGAAAATGCTATCCACTACCAAGAAAATTGGAAGAAATATTCTAAGTCTATTTTTTAAGGAACTAACCAATGTTCTTTATTATTTTCTAAATCAAACTTAGCTCTTCGGTGACCTTTGGCTGCTAAATAAAGCCATTCAATACTTTTTATTTTACATTGAATAACAGTAAAGTTTTTATATCCCACCTCACTTTGCTCCATAGTAAATTCAAAATTATCTAACTCAGGTTTCAATCCTGATGTTGGGTTATTAGATTCTGTGCCCGGTCCATTATCAACTAGATAACACTTTCTACTCATATGACCTGTTTTTAACCAAGATTGTTTTGTAATATCATTGTCATGATTAATAATGCATTCAACTTTTAATCTTACTTGGATCTTTTCCTCCTTGTCATAAAAAAGCATTGCTGCATTTTTATTTGCTTTTAATTTAGCAATTTTATTTGACCTAATGTCGCTATGGTATTGAATAAGATTGTTTGATTGATCTGATTTTCTAAGAACTACAATTCTTCCATCAAAATCATTTTGATTTCCACAGATGAACACAGGAATTCTAAAGGGTGAACTTCTATCTTTAATAGCATTATCCAGCATTGACCAAATTTTATTTTTGATCTCACTAAAGTCCTCGTAGTATGCTGGTTGCATTATATATTATTTACTTAGTCTTCTAATCAAACTAGAAGTGTCCCAACGGTTTCCACCCATGTCTTGAACTTGACCGTAATACTTATCAACGATTTCAGTTACAGGTAATAGTGATCCGTTATTTTTTGCTTCATCCATTGCAATTTTTAAATCTTTTCTCATCCAATCAACAGCAAAGCCATGCTCAAACTTATCCTCAAGCATTGTTTTGTATCTATTTTCCATTTGCCAAGATTGTGCAGCTCCTTTAGATATTACCTCAATTACATCTTCCATGTTTAAACCAGATTTTACTCCAAAATTGATAGCTTCAGATAATCCCTGAACTAGACCTGCAATACAAATTTGGTTAACCATTTTTGCTAATTGACCATTACCAGCACCACCCAATAATTTCATTTTTTTGCTATAACAATCAATAATATCTTTAGCTTTATCAAAGTTTGCTTGATCTCCACCAATCATTACAGTTAGTGCACCATTTTCAGCACCAGCTTGACCGCCAGATACAGGCGCATCTAAGAAACCAAATTCACTTTTTAATGAATGAGCATAAATCTCTCTAGCAATTGTTGCAGATGCCGTTGTGTTATCAATGTAAATTGAACCTTTTTTAATTGCTTTAAAGATACCGTTGTCACCAAAAGTTACTTCTTTTAAATCGTTATCATTGCCAACGCAGGTAAATATAAAGTCAGCACCCTCAGCAGCTTTTGCAGGTGTATCTGCTTTAGATCCTTTAAATTCAGCAACCCATTTGTCAGCTTTTGCAGCCGTTCTATTATAAACAGTTACATTATGACCTGCTTTTGATATATATCCTGCCATTGGATAACCCATGACACCTAAACCTATAAATGCAACATTGCTCATAATTTCTATTTCCTATGTTTAAAAGTTTGAATTTTAAAGTAATTTTATTTGGTTTTATATTTACATTTTTTTCAAGTTTTGGACAGAGTTTTTTTCTTGGCTTATTTAACCCAAGTATAAGAGATGAACTGTCTATCAGTCACGGTCAATTTGGATCAATATATGCATCAGCAACTTTATTAAGTAGTTTTATACTTGTTTGGGTTGGTAAAAAAATTGATGACTTTAATATTTTAAAATTTGCATCTTATGTAATAGCTTTGTTAGCTATTTCTTGTTTTTTATTTTCTAAAATTTCATCGATAGTTTTTTTATTTATATCAATATTTTTAATGAGATTATCAGGACAAGGGTTAATGTCTCATACAGCAACCACAACTATAGCAAGATTTTTTGAAAAAAGTAGGGGACGAGCACTAAGTACAACTTGGCTAGGCTTATCTTTAGCTGAATTTATTCTGCCATTATTAATTATTTTTTTATTAACTTTTTTAGATTGGAGAAATATCTGGTTATCAATTTCTATTTTTGTCATTGTGATATTACCAATAGTTACTTTTTTATTAGCAAAAAATATTAAATTAGACTCTAGAGAAACTTCAATAGTTAAAGTAGGTAAAAGAAAAAATGTAAAACAATGGAAAAGAAGTGAGGTATTAAAAGATTATAGATTTTATATTATTTGCTTAACTATGTTGGCGATGCCTTCAATTGCAACAGGTACATTTGTTTATCAATCATTTATAGTATCATCAAAAAAATTGGGGACCATATGTGATAGCTCAATCCTTTATGGTGTATTCAATTTTATCAGTGATCACTTTATTTTTATCTGGCTTCTTGATTGATAAATTTACAAGTAGGAAATTATTAATCTATATGAATATTCCTTTATTATTTTCTACATTTGTGCTTTATTATTTTAATTCACCATTTTCATCTTATGCCTTCCTTGGTTTGATAGGTATTTCAAATGGACTGTCTAATGTTTTAGGTTCTGCTACATGGGCGGAAATATATGGTGTTAAATATATTGGTTCCATTAAAGCTCTCACAACAGCCTTCATGGTATTTTCAACTGCATTTGGAACGGCTTTATTTGGAATATTGATTGATAATAGCTTTTCTATAGAACAAATCGCCTTAGCCTCTGGCTCATACACATTAATTGCAATATTCCTTCTATTCTTAATAAAAAATAAGTTAAATCCTCAATATTTATAAAATTAACCTTGATTTTTTTTAAACACCGTATAGATACTGCGCATGGCTAGAGTAACAGTAGAAGATTGCATAGATAAAGTCGAAAGTCCTTATGAATTAGTTCTGGTTGCTAAAGAAAGAGCAGTTCAACTAAACTCAGGTCTTGAACCTACCCTTGATCGAGATAATGATAAAAACACAGTTATATCTTTAAGAGAAATTGCAGAAGAAACTATTAAAGTTTCAGATTTAACAGAAAGTGCAATTCACAAACTTAGAAAACATGTTGAACAAGTTGATGACGGTTCTGAGGATGACGAAGTTGTAGGTGATGATTTTGAGAGCATGTATAAAGGTGAAATCTCTAAAAGTGGTACACCTATTTTACCATCAAAAAGAGCTAGAAAAATTCCAGAAAAAATTCAAGTTGCACCAGAAGTTTTAGAAGAATTAACTGCAAAAGCAGAACCTGAAGTAGAGGTCAATCCAGAACTTGAAGTTGCTAGTGAAGAAACTGAAGTTTCTTTAGATCAAATAGCTGAAACAGAAGCTGAAACAACTGAAGTTTCTTTAGATCAAATAGCTGAAACAGAAGCTGAAACAACTGAAGTAAAACCTGATGATTCAGAGACTACAAATAGCTAAAAAAATAATATAAAAGTTTAGTATGAACAGGAAAGTATCTGTTGCACCCATGATGGATTGTACTGATCGTCATGAACGTTTTTTTCTAAGACTGATTAGTAAAAATACATTGCTCTATAGTGAAATGGTTGTCTCCGAAGCCATTCACAGAGGTGACAAAAAAAAATTATTAGAATTTAATATAAATGAAAAACCAATAGCACTTCAAATTGGTGGATCTTCTCCAGCCTTACTTGCAGAAGCTACTAAAGCTGGTGAAGATTTTGGTTATGATGAGATAAATTTAAATCTCGGTTGTCCTTCAAAAAAAGTTGAAAAAAATAAATTTGGAGCATGCTTGATGAAAGAACCAAATTTAGTTGCAGATTGCTTGAGCAAAATGCAATCAGTTACAAAATTACCTGTTACAATTAAAACAAGAATTGGTTACGACGACACTGAAGACTATGAAAACTTACATCATTTTATTTCAACTTTAAAAAGCACAGGTGTTAAAACTTTTATTATTCATGCAAGAAAAGCTATTCTTGGAAAGTTTACCCCTAAACAAAATTTAAATATTCCTCCATTAAAGTATGATTTTGTTTATAGATTAAAAAAAGATTTTCCTAATGAAGAAATTATTATTAACGGTGGAATTACCACAACTGATCAAATGAAAGATCACTTAGAAAAAGTTGATGGAGTTATGATTGGACGTGCTGCTTATCACACACCTTATTTGTTAGCTGATATTGAAAGAGATATATTTAATAATGAAAATGTACCAAGTCGACAAGATGTGATCGAACAATTACTGCCTTACGTTAGAGAAGAAATTAAAAAAGGAACACGTTTAAATCAAATTATGAGGCATACGTTAGGGTTATTTCATGGTCAAACAGGATCTAGTTATTGGAAAAGATATTTAAGTGAAAATATGTGTGTCAGAGACGCTGATGTTAAAAAGATTGATCATATAATGGATAAGATTAAATATAACAATGTTGACACGTCGGTAAGTCAATCTGCTTAGTTCTTTACTATCTAACGAATACATCTACTTCAGTTTATTAATGGCCTTAACGGCTATTCCAGTTGGTTTTGTTGCAGGTTTATTTGGTATTGGAGGTGGATTAATTACAGTTCCATTTTTATTTTATATTTTTAATTCCTTAGGGATTGATCAACAATATGTCATGCACCTTGCGGTTGGAACGTCATTTGCAATCATTATTCCAACATCAATTGTATCAGTTTTAACTCATCATAAGTTTAAAGCAGTGGATTTTGATATTGTGAAAAGTTATGGAATTTTTGTAGTACTTGGTGTGATTTTTGGAACAATTTTTGCAGCAACTCTTAAAACTAAAACTTTAGTTCTTTTCTTTGCAATCATCATATTCTTATTAAGTATTTATCTTTTGTTATTAAAAGAGAGGGAGAAAAATATAACTCTTAAAATTAAACTTCATTTAAAAATTATTTTAGGATTTTTAGTTGGTTTTATCTCGGCACCCATGGGTATTGGAGGAGCTGTTATGAATGTTCCAATTTTAAAGTTTTTTGGTTATTCAATTAATAGAGCTATAGGAAGCGCTGCTGCTATTGGTTTTTTAATTGCTTTATTTGGAGCAATAGGGTTTTTGATAACGGGTAGTTATTTAAAAACAAATATTCCATTAAGTATTGGTTTTTTAAACATTCCAGCCTTTTTGATTTTTATACCGATTACAACATTTATGGCTAGAATTGGTGCAAGAACAGTTCACACCATTGATAAAAATAAAATTAGTAAATACTTTGGAATATTTTTACTTATCATTGCAGCAAAATTTTTATATGAATATTCTAAACTATAGACATGGCAAATAAAGTAAGCAAAAGTTTTCTAAAAGATTATCATTTAATAGCTGAATTAAAATTATGCAGTATTCGTTTAATTGATAACGCTAAATTTCCTTGGATTATTTTAATTCCAAAACGAAAAAATATTACTGATATCTCAGAACTTAATTCAAAAGATCAAATGTTATTAATGAAAGAAATTGTTTATTGCAGCAAGTTAATGAAAAAAATATTTAAGACAAAGAAACTTAATGTTGAAAAAATTGGTAACATTGTTCCTCAATTACATATTCACATTATTGCAAGATCTACTAAAGATAGTACGTGGCCTTTATCAGTTTGGGTGGTTAAAGGAAAACCTTATACAAAAATTCTATTAGCAAAAACTATCACTAAGATTAAAAAGTATTTTTAAAAGGGGGGTAAGGACAGAGGTAGTTTTAGTCTCCCGCCACTACCTCTTAATCATTATGTATCTGATTCGTCCCAAATTTGTTAACACGTATTAATTGAAACTAGACTTTATCAACTGCTTGCTTTACTAAATAGATAACACCTCGATTCACAAATAATTAAAATTAAAATACATTGATTAAAACCACACTCTCATCATTTGCAAAATCTATTGGTTTTAACTCACAAAATTATATTCCAAAGGAAGGCGCTTCCTTTTCTTTATTTAGAATTGAAGTTTTATCGGGATTAACGGTCGCTCTAGCCTTAGTTCCTGAAGCTATTGCCTTTGCTTTTGTTGCAGGAGTTGCACCTTTATCGGGGCTTTATGCAGCTTTTATCGTCGGGTTGATTACAGCAGTATTTGGGGGAAGACCTGGAATGATTTCAGGAGCAACAGGTGCTTTAGCCGTTGTTATGGTTTCACTTGTTATGGATCACGGTGCTCAATATTTATTTGCAACCGTAGTGTTAATGGGAATTTTACAATTACTAGCAGGGGTCTTTAAGCTTGGAAAATTTATTAGAATGGTACCTCAACCTGTAATGCTTGGTTTTGTTAATGGCCTTGCAATCGTTATTGGTATCTCACAACTTAGTCAGTTTAAAACCATTAATGCAATGGGGCAATCGGTATGGATTTCAGGAAATACTTTATATTACTCAATAGGCTTTGTTGTATTAACTATGTTGATTATTTGGTTACTTCCAAAAATTACTAAAGCAGTTCCAGCAACACTTGCTGCTATTTTAGCAACATCCGTATTCGTTTTAGTATTAAAGATTGACATCCCAAGTGTTGGAGATCTTGCAAGTGTTAAGGGAGGATTACCTATATTCTCAATTCCAAGTGTTCCTTTAAACTTTGAAACATTAAAAATAATTTTCCCTTATGCATTTATATTGTCAGCTATTGGTTTAATCGAAAGTTTGTTAACCCTTAACTTAGTTGGTGAAATCACCAACAAAAGAGGAGGAGCTAGTCAGGAATGTTTAGCACAAGGTTTAGCTAATACGGTTACAGGTTTTTTTGGTGGAATGGGTGGATGTGCGATGATCGGTCAATCTATGATTAATGTAAAATCAGGCGGTAGAACAAGAATTGCAGGAATAGCTGCTGCATTATTCTTATTAATTTTTATTTTATATACCTCAAGCTATATTGAGATGATCCCAATTGCAGCACTTGTTGGTGTAATGTTTATGGTGGTGATTGGAACTTTTGCTTGGAACTCACTAAAGATATTATTTTTTGTGCCAAAGAGTGATGCGTTAGTTATTGTTCTTGTAACTGTCGTAACTGTTTTAGAAGATTTAGCTGTTGCTGTAATTGTTGGAGTGATTGTATCAGCATTAGTTTTTGCATGGAAATCTGCATCAAGAATTAGAGCGGTTGAAAGACCCTCTATTAGAGAAAAGGGTGCTAAAGTGTATGAAATAGAGGGTCCACTTTTCTTTAGTTCAACAGATAGTTTTTTAGAATTATTTAAACCAGAAGAAGATCCCGAAGTAGTTATTATTGATTTTGCAGGATCTAAAGTAATTGATCAATCTGCATTAAAAGCTATTGAAGACATTGCTGACAAATATAATAGTTTTGGGAAAAAAGTTAAATTAAGACATCTAACTCGTGATTGTCATAGATTATTAAGCAGAGCAGGTCAGCTTGTTGTTGATAGTGATGACGATCCGGATTACGGAATTGCAGTTGATTATGATGTTAAATTAGGTATTTTTGGAAATTAACATGAGTAAGGAGATAAAAGCTGATGACGTTATTTTCAATTTCTTTAAACAAATTTGTGATGAGAAAGATGATGTTAAATGTGTAGAGCTTGGCAATAGTTGGATTAATGCAATGAAGACCAATCTTACTAACATGGAAAAAAACTTAGAAGAGGCTGACAAAGCCAAACATCAAGAAAATATAGATAGCAATATGAATCACCTAAATAACCTTAAGGATAAATCGGCTGAGGAATGGCGTGAATATGCAACTCAGTGTATGGTAGAGATCCTTGATCATAAAAGTAAATCTTGAATTTCTTTAAGAGATTATTTTCTAGTAGCAATTTAGAATTACAAATCAATGACGGAGGTAGAGCAGCTGCTGGATACAAAGGAAAAGCTGGAGATTGTGTGGTGAGATCTATTGCAATTGTATCAGGCCTTCCTTACCAAAAAATTTATGATGATCTTTATAAAGCAAATGAAGAATTTAGAACAACATCAAGAACAAGACTTGCTAAAAGTTTAAAACAAAAAAATGATAGCCCGAGGTCTGGTACTCATAGAGTGGTGGTTAAGAAATATCTTAAAAAATTAGGATGGGAATGGACACCAACGATGTTTATAGGTCAAGGTTGTAAAGTTCACTTAAAAAAAGATGAACTTCCAAGTGGTACTTTGATTGTATCTTGCTCAAAACACATAACCGTTGTTAAAGATGGTGTTTTGCATGATACTTATGATTGTTCTAGACGTGGAACACGTTGTGTTTATGGATATTGGGCAAAACCTAATTAAATTAACTCAAGACATCCTAAGAAAGATTTGTTAGCATTTAATTGTGAAAAAAAAATTGGGGACTAGCTTTATTAATAAGCTTTTGAGTATTTTAGTCTTAAGCTTAATGTTAACTAGTGGTGCAAAAGCAGGCTGTGATGATGCTCCAGTTGATGGAGTGGATTATTCTAATTGTCAATTCTCAGAAGGCCAAGATTTAAGTAGAGCCTATATACCAAATTCTAATCTATCTTTTATTAGCTTTATTAAAGTTACCTTTGATAAGGGAGTAATGATGAATGCAACATTATCTAATGGTAATTTTGTAGAATCTTCTTTTATTAGAACTAATTTATATGAAGCAAATCTTGAGGGTGGCATTTTTGAAAAAGCAAACTTTTCTAGTGCCAACTTAACAAGAGTAAACTTTAAAGGTTCGTCACTAATTGAGACAAACTTCACTAACAGCAACCTTTTTGAAGCTGATTTAACTGGTGCTAATATTTTAAATGCTACCTTTGAAGGTGCCAATCTAAACAATGCTACCTGGATTGATGGCTCCAAGTGTTCTTTAGGCTCTATTGGTAAATGTAATAAATAAAAAATTCTTAGGAATTATTATATTATTTTACAGGTATAATTTTCTGATTAATAACAAGTACAGCTCCAATAATTAAAATAGGTAAGCCTATTATCAAATCTTGTTGCCATTCTAAGTTTTCAAATACAGTTGAGATTAACAAAGCAAGTACTGGCATTACCACACCTACATAACCAGCTCGTCCAGCTCCAACTTTCTCTAATAATCTTAAATAAAAGATAAAAGCAAATATTGAACCTACGATAGATAAATAAGCAAGAGATGCGATGTAACTAAAGCTATATTCAAATAATAATTCAGTACCTTTTATCTGTGTGATTAACAAAGTAACTAGTGATCCATAAAGCATTGCATACGCAAGTGTTGGTATTAATGAAAAATTATTATTTAAGTTTCTCTGGTAAACCATATTTCCTGTTGATGCACAAAACGTACCAAGTAATGCTAAAAATAATCCAACATGAGTTCCATTTGCTAAGCTAAAATTGAAAATCTCATCACTGAAAATGATTATAATTCCAGTCATCCCAATGGTTGCACCAAGTAAAGTTTTTAAAGAAGGTTTCTTTTTAAAATAAAATCCTTCTCCTAAAATATTCATAATAACTACCGTTGAAAAGACAACTGCTGGAAATGCACTTATTAAATAAGTATTTGATAGATAAAAGAAAACATAATTTAGAGAATAAAGACAAATACCAAAGAGCAAAAACCATGCATGTTGATTTAAAGAAAACTTAAGATTTTTCTTCTTATAAATTAGATAAACAAAAATAATTATTGCAGCAATTAAAAACCTATAGAATACAGATACTAATGGATCAACGTAACCTAATTGAAATTTAATAACATACCAAGTAGGGGACCAGCAAAAAAGTGTGACAATAAATAAGATAAAACTGTTCATTAATAAACACTTATAATCAGTCAATCTTAAAAAAATATAAGATTAATCTAACAATTTTAATATATAAATTTAGTTGTTATGAAAAAAACACTACTAATTTTAACTCTATTTATATCATTAAGTAATATTTCTTACTCAGATAATCATTTTCCAATAACAAGAGATTCTGAATTAATGATTGTTAGAGGCAAAATTGCATACCAAAATAATTGTGCAAGCTGTCATCAGGTTAATTTATCTGGAGCTGAAAACTGGAAGGGCGTTGATGAAGATGGTCATAGAAAAGCACCCCCCTTAAATGGTACGGGTCACACTTGGCACCATGATGATGAAACACTACATAAAATTATTAAATATGGATTAGTTGGAATAATCAGCGATTATGAAGGGAAGATGGGTGGTTTTAAAGATAACCTTAGTGACAAAGATATAGATTCAGTTTTAGCCTACATTAAAAGTTTTTGGCCAGATGACTATTATCAACATCAAATAAATTTAAGTAAATAAAATATATGGCAACAGATACTTTTCATTGGGGATGCAAGCATAGCTGGAGAACTAGTGCAAAAAATACGATGTGGTGTGTTGTTGGTTGTTCTATTGGAGATTTTGGAACCATATTATTTTTTCAACTAAGTAAAATTCCTTTTCCAGTTTTAGGTGTTATGACTTTAGCAATCATTAATGGTTTGCTCACTAGCATTATGCTTGAAACCTATATTTTAATGAAGCAAAAGTTTGATTTTATCAGTGCGTTAAAGACAGCTTGTGGCATGAGTTTTATCTCAATGGTTAGTATGGAAATCTCTATGAATGCTACAGATTATTTTTTAACTGGTGGAGCCCAACTTACATGGTGGGTAGTACCCATTATGTTAATGGTTGGCTTTTTAACACCATGGCCATATAATTACTGGAGACTTAAAAAATTCAATCAAGCATGTCATTAAATATTAAAATGGTTACAACTTCTGAAATTATACTAGCAATTATTATCGTTTCCTTATCTGTTGTTATGCCTATCTATTATTATTATCAAAGAAAGAAGAACCCCAAGCAAGATAATAAAACTCCAGATAACCCTGAGATAAAAAATTATATTGATAAGATTAATGAAATTACTCGTAAAAAACATAAATGAAAAAAAGTTTATCAGGCTGCAGTGAGTGTGGAGATGATACAGCCATCTTAACACAAGTAAGCTCAGGCCCTGAAGTGATCTTACTTTGCACGGATTGTTATAATCTTAAGCATTCAAATGAAACACAAAACCATATCAGCCATGAAGAAGAAAAAAGTTAAGAAGGTAAAAACTAAGAAATCTGCACCCAATTTCTATGGACTTGGGAGATTTAACTATTTAATCTTTAAGTTTCTCTGTTCTAGATTTCGTCTTAAATAGATTGATTACTTAAACCCCATCTAATCCCCTAGACACCTGATTTACGTTTTGATAAGTTAGAATTATGAAAGCTTATAGATTTATTACAAGTGATGACACTTCAGAATTTTGTCATCGTGTAACTGAGGCAATATCCAATGGATGGAAATTGTATGGTGAACCAAAAATGACTTTTGATAAAAAAAGAGGGGTAATGCGTTGTGCTCAAGCTGTTATAAAAAATGCTCCTAAGAAAAAGTATTCAAAAAAAATTAAGTTATCGTCAGTATAAGGGTATAAATTAAAAACTTTAGGTATAAATGGGCAAAGTTGCAAAAGATAAATGGGACAAGGTAATTGAACATTTAACACATTCAGACAGTGATCTTGAGAAAGTATTAAGCTTATTAAAGGGGTGTGACCAAGGGAATGCATCTAATTATGATGTTAATAGAGTATCTTATTCATTAAATATTATTGCGATAGTTACACAAAAGCAACTTGATCCAGAAAATAAAGACAAGTCTCTTACTCATATAATTAGACAGTGGGTTAAATCAAAAGACTTTATCCAATTTTATAATTTAATGAGAAAACAAGAAAATATTACTTGGGATAAGAGTAAACTTGAAGATTACACCAAACAATTAAAAGACCTTTGGTACAGTAAATCACAATCTAAAAATAAAGAATATTTTAAAAAAATAGACGGATTTAATAAAACAGCTGGGGCAAATCTTTTAGAAAAAGATAATAATGAAGAACTAAGACCGAAAGCTAAAATAATAGAGAAAACCTTTGATAAAATAAAGCAGAATGAACGACGGTCTCGTACAATCGTTGCTTAACACAAATTAGGTATAATGATGGATCAGATATTACCCTTTGTTTATATGCTAGGGATACTCTTATTAGTACTCCCAGCTTTTCTACAATCTAATTCTAAATTAAAACAATTCTTAACTAATCTTGCTATTTGGATTGTCATTATCCTTATTATTCTAACAGTTATTTATTTTATTAAGTAACAATCATTCCAGGATCTAGACACCTGGTTAGAGTTTTGATAAAGATAGATGATAGTGCAAAATGCTTTAAAAATAACCTGTCCAAACTGCCAAAAAGAATTCGATGCCGGCAGTGCATTTAACTCTCATTTTGAAAAAAAAAAATTAGAAAATGAAAAAATTTTAAAGGAATCTCAGATTGAAGCTAAAAAATACAAATCTCAATTAGATAATAATAAAAAAGAAATAGAAAAAGCCAAAATTGATGCTGCAAAAAATGCTGAAGAAGAAGCTGCCAAAAAATATAAAGCTCAACTAGCAAACAGCCAAAAAGAAATAGAAAAAGCCAAAATTGATGCTGCAAAAAATGATGAAGAAGAAGCTGCCAAAAAATATAAAGCTCAACTAGCAAACAGCCAAAAAGAAATAGAAAAAGCCAAAATTGATGCTGCAAAAAATGAGGAACTTAAAGCCCAAAAATTAGCAAGAGAAGTAAAAAAAAAAAACGATGCTGAAATTCTAAAGATAAAAAGAGAAAGTGAAATAACTAATAAAAGATTAAAGGACAATACAGATAAAATGAATTCAGTAATGTCAAACCAAAAGTCTGAGTTAAAAGGTGAAATTCAAGAAGAAAATTTACAAGAATTCTTAAAAAGAAAATTTCCAGATGATAACGTGGATGAGATCAAAAAAGGAGCTAAAGGGGGCGATTGCATACTAACAATAAATTATAAAGAAAAAAAAAATATTGCAAAAATTTATTTTGAAAGCAAAGACACTACAAGTTTTAATGAAAAGTGGTGTGACAAACTATTAAACGACATGAAAGATAAAGGGATTGGTAATGGAATAATTGTTGCTTCAGCTGCATGTCTACCAACTGACATGGATAAATATACAAGCTATGTAGAGAGACATGGAAACTCAATTACAATTATTCCGATGGATGAACAAATAATACATGCAATAGTTAGTAAAATCAGGTCAATTTTAATTTTTAAAACTAGAGAAAATAAAGATAATGAAATTCCTGATGTCATGAAAAAATGTTGGGCAAATCTTAATAGTCCTAATTTTCAACTACCTATAAAAAGTATGGTTAATGAAATAAAAACCATGGAAAAAATTTTTTCACAAGAACGAACATCATTTGAAAGAATGTCGGCTAACAAAGCTAAAACTATTAATGGGGTAAAAACAAATCTAGTAGAAATAGTGACTTCTTTTACTAGAACTGTTGGAGATATATTTCCGCAAGACTTATTAGAGCATAAAGATGATAGGCTTGATGATGAATAAACAAAATATTACTAGAAATAGAGACGGTACATGAAGTTAACTGAGACTACTGTTAAGACAATAACTAGTAAGTAGAGAGAGATATAATCTTTTGGAGTTAACATGGCTTTATAAATACTCTTATTGTTAGTTACTAGCTAGCTTCTTTATTTCTTATTTTTCACAAGCAATTGTTGCAAATTCAGTTAGTTGTTGAATTTCATCAGGCTCTTTACTGAATACTTCATCGATCTCTTCATCGCTAAATTTTTCACTTAATTTATCAACAGTACACTGGCAGTATATTTTAGCACCATCTGTACCTAGATATTGTTTAGAGTTAGTGTAACAACCAATATATAATTCCTTCTCATATTCAGGGCTTAGAGCATGACTTTTAGAGGTAAAAAGAAAAATAAGGATTAGTAAATATTTATATTTTTTGATCATATTCACCAACTTTTCCAGTTTTTTGTAAAAGGTCATCAATAAAATCAAAGATCTTTTTCTTTCTCTCATCTGAAGTTGGGCTTTCAGTAACAATTACAAGAGATGGCTTATTTGATGAGGCTCTAATTAATCCCCATGATCCATCTTTAAAAGAAAATCTTATACCATTAACCGTTAGGACTTCACTAATCTCCTGGTCATCAATTTTAGTTTTATTATCTTTAATGACGTTCACTTGTTTAACGAGTTCTTCAACGACTTGATATTTTTCTTCATCTTTACAATATGGGGCCATTGTTGGTGTTTGAAAAGTATTAGGTAATTCTTTTATAATTTCATGCATAGTTTTGTTTTCATTATCTAGCAAGTGACACACATGAATTGCTGAATTAATTCCATCATCATATCCAAAACCTAAAGGCTGATTAAAGAAAAAGTGCCCACTTTTCTCAAATCCAGCTAAAGCTTTTTCAGTATTAACTTTTCTTTTAATGTGTGAGTGACCTGTCTTCCAATAAATGGTTTCACAGTCATTCTCAGTTAAAACCTTATCAGTTGCGTACAATCCAGTTGATTTTACATCAACAATAAACTTAGAGCCTTTATGCGTTTTGGATAAATCTCTAGCGATCAATAAGCCAATTTTATCTGAAAATAT
>CAJQRR010000059.1 GCA_905612385.1 uncultured Candidatus Pelagibacter sp. | reverse complement strand
AAGGTGAGGCATCAAGAGACGAAGTTGATATGTTGGGAGATGTAACAAATCAAATTGCGGGACACACTATTTGTGCTTTTGGTGAAGGTTCTTCATGGCCTGTACAAGGATTGTTAAGACATTTTAAAAAAGAGATTGAGGATAGAAATAATCTTAACCCAACCATAAAAAAAGAAAAAAATATTCCCTATTTAGTAGATCAACACTTATTGGATAAAAAAAATGCTTAAATTAAAAGTAAATGAAATTGATATAGAAGTTGAAGAGGGGCTAACTGTACTTCAAGCTTGTGAAAAGGCTGGAGTTGAAATCCCGAGATTTTGTTATCATGAAAAATTATCAATAGCAGGAAATTGCAGAATGTGTTTAGTAGAATTAGAAAAATCTCCCAAACCTGTAGCCTCATGTGCCATGCCAGCAGCTGAAGGAATGAATATTAAAACAAATACTGAGTTTGTTGAAAAAGCAAGAAAAGGAGTCATGGAATTTTTGTTGGCTAACCATCCATTGGATTGTCCTGTTTGTGATCAAGGTGGTGAATGTGACTTACAAGATCAATCTATGTTTTATGGCGTTGATAAGTCTAGATACAAAGAAAATAAAAGAGAAGTCTCTGAAAAAAATATGGGACCTTTAATAAAAACACAAATGACTAGATGCATACATTGTACTAGATGTGTTAGGTTTGCTACAGAGGTTGCCGGTGTAACAGAGATTGGAGCCATAGGTAGAGGTGAGGATATGGAAATTACAACATATCTTGAGCAATCTATGCAATCAGAATTATCAGCTAATGTTGTGGATTTATGTCCGGTTGGTGCCTTAACATCTAAACCCTATGTATTTGAGGCCAGACCCTGGGAATTAAAGAAGACTGAATCTATTGATGTAATGGACGCTATTGGTTCAAATATAAGAGTTGATACCTATGGTTGGGAAGTAAAAAGAATTTTACCAAGAATTAACGAAGATATTAACGAAGAATGGATTTCAGATAAAACAAGATATGCTTGTGATGGTTTGTTAAATCAACGTTTAGATACCCCTTATATAAAATATAATGGTAAATTTGAGAAAGCATCATGGAATGAAGTTTTTAATATAATTAAGTCAAAGTTTAAAAATGCTGATAAAGATAAAATATGTGGAATGTCTGGTGATCTAATTAATATGGAATCACTCTATATATTTAAAGAGTTTTTCAATAAAACACTTGGTTCATATAACGTAGAGTCAAGAAGTGATCACACATATTTAAATTCAAAAAAAAGAGAAAATTATTTATTCAATTCAACAATCAACGGAATAGAAGAAGCAGATTTTATATTACTCATAGGAAGTAACCCCAGGTATGAAGCAACAATTTTAAATGCACGTATTAGAAAAGCATACTTACAAAATAAAACAAAAATAATTTCTTTAAATGATGTTGGTGACCTAACTTACCCATATGAGTCTTTAGATGGTGATATTGAAAATATAAAAAAAATTACAGAAGATAATCATGAAGTATCAAGTCTAATTAAAGAGGCTAAAAAACCGTTAATTATCTTTGGTCAGTCATCTCTTAAAACTAAATCTGCGAAATATGTTTTTGAATCTGTTAAATCTTTTTTAAAAAAAAATAATAAAATGTCAGATGAATGGAATTCTTTAAATACAATTTCAGAAAATGCATCTACAGTTGGTAGCTTTGATTTAGGATTATATAAAACAGTAGATGGTTCAAATGAAGTGCTAAAAAATTTAGAAAATCACATGTTTGAAATTGTTTACTTATTGGGAGTAGATAATCTTAAATTTGAAAAAAAGAATGAATTTGTAATTTATCAAGGAAGTCATGGAGATAAAGGAGCTGAGATTGCAGATATTATACTTCCAGGAGCTGCATACACAGAGCAAAATGGTTACTTTACAAACTTAGAAGGTAAAATACAAAAAGCTTATAAAGCCTCCTTTCCACCAGAGGAAGCTAAAGAAGACTGGTTGATAATTAATGAATTAGCAGAAGCAATGAATCATAGAAAATTATTTAATGATAAGGATGAGTTGGATAGTAGTTTGCTTAACCAAATTAATTTATTCATTGAAAAAGATAAATCTATTAAATCTTCTACAGTTGAAAATACAGAATTTAAGCAAGAAGTTTTAAAAGTTGAGAATGAAGATTATTATTACTCAAATGCGATAGCAAGAGCCTCAAAGACAATGCTTGAATGCAAAAAAGCTAAAGTTAATTTAAAATTAACAGGTACAGAAGGTTAATAAAATGGAATATTTAAGTATAATTTTTTCAGAGACATATAAAATCTTATTTTTATTAGTGCCAGTTCTCGTTTCTGTTGCGATGATTGTTTGGCTTGATCGACGTATTTGGGCATTTGTTCAAAAAAGACAGGGACCAAATGTTGTAGGACCTTTTGGTTTACTGCAATCTTTGGCTGATGCATTAAAATATATGTTTAAAGAAGTTATTATTCCTTCAAGCTCTAATAAGGTAATCTTTATATTAGCTCCAATTGTCACCATGACTTTGGCGTTAATCTCTTGGGCAGTTATTCCATTTAGTGCAACCCAAGTACTAGCTGATATTAAC
Organism: uncultured Candidatus Pelagibacter sp.; assembly: GCA_905612385.1. Next base: position 1,229 of record CAJQRR010000059.1, on the reverse strand, counting down.
GTGGGTATTCTCTATTTATTTGCAGTTTCATCATTGGGTGTTTATGGAATTATTATGGGAGGATGGGCCTCAAACTCAAAATATCCTTTTTTAGGTGCAATTAGATCAGCAGCTCAAATGGTATCTTACGAAGTTTCAATTGGTGTTATTATAATTAATGTTTTGCTTTGTGTGGGTTCGTTAAATTTAAATGATATAGTTATGGCACAGGAAAACTTATGGTTCGTAATTCCATTATTTCCAATGTTTGTAATTTTTTTTATCTCTGCTTTGGCCGAAACAAATCGACCACCATTTGACTTACCTGAGGCCGAAGCTGAACTTGTTGCAGGATATCAAACTGAATATTCTGGAATGATGTATGCGATGTTTTGGTTAGGAGAGTATGCAAACATTCTTCTTATGTGCGCAATGGGATCAGTTCTATTTTTAGGTGGATGGCTTTCGCCTATAGATTTATTTCCTTTTAATGTAATTCCTGGAGCTATATGGTTAATATTAAAGATACTACTTCTTTTTATACTCTTTGCTTTAGTAAAGGCAATTGTGCCAAGATATAGATATGATCAGTTAATGAGACTAGGTTGGAAAATTTTTTTACCTATGTCGCTAACGTGGGTAGTTCTTACAGCGAGTTTTTTATTTTACTTTAACCTTTTACCGACAAATTAATTATGAAAATTTCAAGAATATTTAAAACAATTTTTATGTTAGATTTTTTAGGTGGGCTTACGATCGCCTTAAGAGAGTTTTTTAAACCTAAAAAAACAATTAACTATCCATTTGAAAAAGGTAAAATCAGTCCACGTTTCAGAGGAGAGCACGCTTTAAGAAGATATCCTGATGGTGAAGAAAGATGTATTGCTTGCAAATTGTGTGAAGCTGTATGCCCTGCTCAAGCAATTACAATAGAATCTTCTGAAAGAGCAGATGGAAGTCGAAAAACTACTCGATATGACATTGATATGATGAAGTGTATTTACTGTGGTCTTTGTGAAGAATCTTGTCCTGTTGATGCGATTGTTCAAGGTCCTAATTTTGAATTTTCAACAGAAACAAGGGAAGAACTCTATTATAATAAAGAAAAACTTTTGGACAATGGAGATAGATGGGAGAATATCTTAGCTGCAAATATTAAAGCAGACAAACCTTATAGATAATAATTATGTTAGCACATGCAATTTTTTTTTACATCTTTTCATTAATAGCAATTGTTTCTGCAATAATGG
>CAJQRR010000058.1 GCA_905612385.1 uncultured Candidatus Pelagibacter sp. | reverse complement strand
GCGAAAACAAAATAAAAAAATTAAACTTGGAATTTGTGGTGAACATGGTGGTGATCCTAAAAGTATTCACTTTTGTGCAAAAGTAGGTTTAGATTATGTTTCATGCTCACCTTACAGAGTTCCCATTGCAAGATTAGCTGCAGCTCAAGCTGAGCTTTCTAAAAAAAATTAAATTTCCAATTTAAAATCAATAGCTGGCACGCTGTGGGTTATACTACCAATTGAAATTCTATTAACACCTGTTGCTGCAATACTTCTTACTGACTTCAGGTTAACGTTTCCTGAAGCTTCAGTTTCATAATTTCCTTTAGTCATTTTAACACCTGCATTAAGTGTTTTGTTGTTCATATTATCAAACAAGACTGTATTAAATTTTAAACCCATTATTTGCTTAAGCTGATTTAAATTATCAACCTCTACTGTAATTTTTCTTCCTTTTTTATTTTTAATAGCAAGACAGACTAAAGTTTTAATATCAGAACTTGCTATATGATTATCTTTGATTAAGAACTCGTCACTTAGGTTAAATCTGTGGTTGGTGCCCCCACCTAGCTTGACAGCATATTTTTGTATTACCCTTAAGGTTGGAATTGTTTTTCTAGTACAGCAAATTTTACACTTTTTATTAACCAGCTTAACAAATTGATTGGTTTTAGTAGCAATCCCAGAGATATGGCTCATAAAATTTAAAGCAACTCTTTCACCAATTAGAATATTTTCAGCCTTACCCTCAATTAGAACTATTACATCATTCTTATTAACTAAGGAGCCTTCTTTTTTCTTAATAATAAATTTAATCTTACTATCTATTAATTTAAATGTTTGTTTTGCAAATTCTAATCCAGCTATTACAGCCCGTTGGTTAGAAATTAATTTAACTTTTATTATCTTATTATTTTTAACTAAGTTTGAGGTAATATCACCAGAAGGGTATAGATCTTCATTTAAAGCAAGCTTTACAACATTCTTGATATAGTAATTACTTAATTTAATTTGAGACACTTTTATTATCTGCCTATCGCAACCATTCTTTCGACAGGAATTCTTGCTTTTTCTATTGTCTCTCTATCTATTATGATTTCACCAGTTTCATTTTCTAGACAAGCTAAAATTTTTGGTAATGTGATTTTCTTCATATGAGGACAAAGGTTACACGGTCTAATAAATTCTACATTTGGATTTTCTACCTGAATATTATCACTCATTGAGCATTCAGTAACCATCATAACTTTTTTAGGTTGGTTCTCCTCAACATACTTAATCATACCACCAGTTGACCCAGCAAAATCACTTGCTTTAATTACATCAGGTGGACATTCTGGATGAGCTATTATTTTAATACCAGGGTTTTTTGCTCTAATATCATGTATTTCTTTTTCAGTGAACTGGTCATGAACCATACAAATACCTTTCCAAGCGATAATTTCAACTTCAGTTTGTGAAGCAACATATTTTGCTAGGTATTCATCGGGTAAAAAAATAACTTTTTTAACACCAAGAGATTCTACAATTTTGACTGCATTTGCAGATGTGCAACAAATATCTGTTTCAGCTTTCACATCTGCAGAAGTATTTATATACGATACAACAGGCACACCTGGATATTTTTCTTTTAATAATCTTACATCTTTACCTGTGATTGATGATGATAAAGAACAACCAGCATTCATATCAGGAAGTAAAACTTTTTTTCCAGGGCTCATCAACTTAGATGTTTCGGCCATGAAGTGAACCCCTGCCATCAAAATAATATCGGCCTGAGTTTTTGAAGCCTCAATTGCAAGAGCTAACGAGTCTGCAGCGACATCTGCAATACCATGATAAATTTCTGGAGTTTGATAATTGTGAGCAAGTATAATTGCATTTTTTTCTTTTTTTAATTGATTAATTCTGTGAATATAAGGAGCATGAATTGACCACTCAATCTCAGGCATAACCTTTGAGATTTTTTTATAAATAAGATCAGTTGCTATTCTTACCTCTGGTGTAAATTCCATATCAAAACTTATCAATTAGGTTAATACTTGTCATTCCTTATTATGCCACACCACTATATCCAACTAGGCATTTTTATTCTTAAAATTGCATTTTCACTTTTTAATTTACCACCTTCCTTGAAGTTTTCATCTAGATATTTGATCAATGCAAAGGGATATTTGTCATCGATCAATACTTTGCCTATTTCAATATCATTAGCATAAATTGAAGCACCCTCAGTTAATTTTCCACTGATTAGTTGTATCGGTAATAATCTTTTAGAAAGTTTATTCTTTAATTTTATTCTAGCTGTATTTTCTTGACCAACATAACAACCTTTTTTAAAGTCTATTCCATTTAACTCTTCAAAATTACATTCAATACCAAATAATTTATTTTGTAATTTATTCATATCTTTTTGAGCAATTCCCAACTCATGACTTAACTGATAATATTCGTCTATTGGTGAGTCTTTTAATTCTAGCTTCTTTAAAGATAGGTAAAGTTTTTCTAAATTAATGATAAGTCTTGCGCCCAGATCTTTATTTCTCGGGTCTAGTAAAATAGAGTCTTCTCTATATTTGATTGTATACCCAGGTACATCTTTGGCACCTTCAAATTTTAAAAATTTTTCTCTATTAAATGCTGCAACAACAAATTCGTTACTTAAATTCATGATTTCAACTTTAGATCTAAGTTTATATATGCTTAGTTGTTTAAAAAGTGCTTCTGTTTGAGACTTTTCACAATCTATGAAGTAGCCAGACTTATGTTTTACAATAATAAAAGCAAATAGAAACTTTCCTTGAGGACTTAACAGTGATGCAAAACAACTATTGTCTTCATTAACCCTATTAATGTCATTACTAATCATGTTCTGTAGAAATTCTTCAGCATCTGCTCCGTTTATGTAGAGAATACCCCTGTCTTCTAAAATATATACATTTTGAATATTCATAATTGATTGATGTCTGAATTTAATATAATTACTTTTTTCATAAATGTTAGATCTAATAATTAAAAATGGTTCATGCTACATAGATAAAGATCTTAAAGATAAAGATATTGCAATTAAAGATGGTAAAATTATAGAAATTGGTAGAATTGACGGTGAGGCCAAAGAAGTTTTTGACGCTAAAGGACTAACAGTTTTACCTGGGTGCATTGATACTCAAACTCATTTTAGAGAACCTGGATCAACAGATACAGAAGACCTTCATACAGGAAGTAGAGCAGCAATTGCTGGTGGAATAACCAGTGTGTTTGAGATGCCAAATACTAACCCTCCAACTTCCAATAAAATAGAATTTCAAAAGAAATTAGATCTCGCAAAAAATAGAATGTATTGCAACTATGCTTTTTATTTTGGGGCCACACCAGATAATGCTACTGAATTGGCAGAACTAAAAGATTTAGAAGGATGTTGTGGAATTAAACTCTTTGCAGGCTCCTCAACTGGAAATTTATTAGTCCAATTTGAAGAAGATATTGAAAAAGTATTCAAAAGTGCCTCAAAAGTTGTTTCTGTTCACTCTGAAGATGAAGAAATTTTAAATATGAACAAAAAATTGATCAAAGAAGGGGACGTTCATTCACATCCAATTTGGAGAAGTGAAGAATGTGCAATTTCATCAACCAGAAGAATTGTAAGAATAGCTGAGCGATATAAGAAAAAAGCACATATTCTTCATATTACTACAAAACAAGAGATTGATTTTTTATCACAACATAAAGGAAATATTACATTTGAGATCACACCTCAGCACTTAACTATCTACGCACCAGGTTGTTATGATAAACTTGGAACTTATGCTCAAATGAATCCACCTTTAAGAGATAAGTCTCATTATGATAGGCTGTGGTATGGAGTAAAAAATAATCTTAATGATACAATTGGTTCTGATCATGCTCCACACTTAAAAGAAAACAAGGAAAAAAATTACCCAAATTCACCATCTGGAATGCCAGGTGTTCAAACACTCTTACCAGTTATGTTAGACCATGTTAATGATGGAAAATTAAGTTTAGAACAATTAATGAATTCTATATGTGAAAATCCAGTAAAAATTTTTGGGATACAAGATAAAGGTTTTATTAAAGAGGGTTTTGATGCCGATTTCACAATCGTAGATATGAATAAAAAAATTACAATTAAAAATGAAAATATTGAAAGTAAATGTGGTTGGTCACCTTTTGATGGATATGAATTTAAAGGCACACCTGTATCAACAATCATTAATGGTCAAATTAAAATGAGGGATGGTAAAATTTTAGGTGATCCTGAGGGTAAGCCTTTAAAATTTTAAATAGTTTTTACTGAAAAGCTATTTACAAGCACAACTCCAAAAACAATAAAGAATAATCCTAATACAGCCTGCCAAGACAATGATTGTTTAAAGAAGATATATCCTAATATTGCAACTGTAAATACTCCAAGACCACTCCATGTTGCATAAACAATTGAGATTGGAATTTTATCAACAACAAAAGTTATAAGATAGAAAGACAGCAAATAAAAAACTGCAAGAGTAGTGGTTGGGATAATTTTTGTAAAATTTTGTGAAACAGGTAACAACATCGTTCCACCTACTTCAAAAAAAATTGCAACTATTAAAATTAGATATGTTTTAATCACTACTTAAGAATATTATGTTTAATTAAGTCTTCTTTTATCTCGGTTAAGATGGCGGGATCATCAATAGTTGCTGGTATTTTATACTCTTCATTATCAGCAATTTTTCTAATAGTTCCTCTTAATATCTTGCCAGATCTAGTTTTTGGTAATCTTTTAATAACAATTACAGTTTTAAATGCAGCAACAGGTCCAATAGTATCTCTAACCATTTTTATGCATTCTTTTGAAATAGTTTCGTTATCTTTTTTAACACCTGTCTTAAGAACGACTAGACCAATTGGTAATTGCCCTTTTAATCTGTCAGCAATTCCTAATACTGCACATTCTGCTACTGACTGATGTTCAGAAAGAACTTCTTCAATTGCACCTGTCGATAATCTGTGGCCTGCAACATTAATAATATCATCTGTTCTAGACATAATCCAAATATATCCATCTTCATCAATATGTCCGGCATCATAAGTTTCATAGTAACCTTCATAGTTTGTCATATAATTATCTTTGTATCTTTTATCTGCATTCCATAAGGTTGGAAAAGTTCCAGGAGGTAAAGGTAATTTTACAACTATATCTCCCATCTCATTTGGTTTCGCTAAAGTTTGATCTGGCTTCATGATTTGAACATCATATCCAGGCACTGCCTTACATGCTGAACCATATTTTGTTTTCATCATTTCAATTCCTGTACAATTAGAACTAATTGCCCAACTTGTTTCAGTTTGCCACCAATGGTCAATTACTGGAACTTTTAATAAATTTTCTGCCCATTTAATGGTATCTGGGTCAGCTCTCTCACCAGCTAAAAATAATGATTCAAATTTACTTAAATCATATTTAGAAAAAAACTTACCCTCAGGGTCTTCTTTTTTAATAGCTCTAAAAGCAGTTGGCGCAGTAAAAAGTGACTTTACTTTATAGTCTGAAATTATTTTCCAGAAAGCACCAGCGTCAGGAGTGCCAACGGGCTTTCCTTCAAATAGTACTGTAGTACAACCTTTAAATAAAGGTGCATAAACAATATAAGAATGTCCAACAATCCATCCAATATCACTTGCTGACCACCAGACATCATCAGCATCAATATTGTAGATATTTTTCATAGTCCATTTTAGAGCAACTATATGACCACCAATATCTCTAACTATTCCTTTAGGAACACCTGTAGTTCCTGAGGTATATAAAATATAAGCTAAATCATTTGAATTCATTTCAACACAATCTACTTCTTTCGCATTTGAAAGTGCTTCACCCCAACTGATTTCTTTTGGAGCATTAAGTTCAACCGTATGGTCTATTCTTTGAAATAAGATCATCTTATCTATTTTATGAGAAGCCATCTTAATTGCTGCATCAACCAATGGTTTATACTCAACAGTTTTTCCAGGTTCAAAGCCACATGAAGCTGTAACTATTACTTTTGCTTTACTGTCATCAATTCTACTGGCCAATTCGTTTGAAGCAAAGCCTCCAAATACCACAGAATGAATAGCACCAATTCTTCCACATGCTAACATTGCAACCACAGCCTCTGGTATCATAGGCATATAGATTATTACTCTATCACCTTTGTTTACCCCTTGGTTTCTAAGAGCTCC
>CAJQRR010000057.1 GCA_905612385.1 uncultured Candidatus Pelagibacter sp. | reverse complement strand
TTTTAATTTCTTTAATTAGTAAATCTAAAAAAAAATAGGAAAGTGATGTGGCACACAAATAGTCATATTCTTTATAACCATTATCTTTTTTAGGATTTATAATTGAGTTTGCATTTGGAAATGGATTATTAATTTCATGATGATCAATGATTAGGGATTTAATTTTATTTTCATTTAAAAAATCTATTGCTTCATTAGAAGTAGAGCCACAATCAACCATTATAATTAGTTTTGGTTTGTCTAAGATTAATTTTTGAAACAGTTTTTTGGTGGCTCCATAGCCATCTCTTTCTCTATCTGGGATATAATAAAAAAATGGCTGATTTATGCTTTCTAAAAATTTCACAAATAATGTAGTGGCTGCTGATCCATCCACATCATAATCACCCAAAATACATATTTTTTCTTTGTTATTGATACAATTTACAACAAGCTTAATAGATTAAAATCTTTATTATTTAAAAAAACATTGTTTAAATCTAAATTTGTATGGATTGTTGCAATTTCATCATCATCAAATTTTCGTGAAATAATTAGTCTGGATAAAGTGTCACTAAAATCAAAATCCTGTTTTAATTTATCTACTAAATTTTGATTAATTTTTTTGTGTTCCCAATTCTTATCTGAAACAGAAATCATTCTTCAATAAGATTTGTTCTTTTTATGATTTCTTTAAATTTTAAACTTTTATGAGTAGCTAGTGTTTCGGTGATATACTTATTGCCATCAATCTTCACTCCGTCTAGCATCTCACTAGAGGTAATTCCTGTAGAGCAAAATATAGAGTCTCCTTTTATAATTTCATTTAATTCGTATTTTTTATCTAAATCAATTATTCCCATTTTTTTTGCGTCTTTAATATCTTTGTCGTTATCAAATATGAATCTTCCTTGAAAATTGCAGTCAAAGGCATCAAGAGCTGAAGCAGCCAGAACTCCCTCTGGTCCACCCCCTATACCCAAAAATATATCAACATTATATTTTGGATTTGTAACATACAATGCTCCAAGAACATCACCATCAGTAATTAATTTAATATTAATATTTAGTTGCATTAATTCATCTATTATTTTTTTATGTCTTGGCCTATCCATTACACAAGCTGTGAGTGATGATAAATCTTTGTTTAAAAAATCAGCCAGATTTGAAACATTTTTTTTTAATGTAAAATCTAGATCTACTAATCCCTTCTCAATTGGTCCCGTTGCAATTTTATCCATATATGTTTCTGGTGCATTAAAAAGATTTCCCTTTTCAGCAATTGCAATAACTGATGTTGCTCCAGGTAAATTATTTGCTGCAAAATTTGTTCCTTCTAAAGGATCAACAGCAATATCAAAATATGGACCATTTTTATTTCCAAGCTTTTCACCGGTGTAAAGCATTGGAGCTTCATCAAGTGAGCCCTCTCCAATAACAACTTCACCATTCATATCTATTTTATTTAACTCATGTCTCATTGAGTCAACAGCTGCTTGATCTGCTGCAATCTTGTCTTTTTTTCCAACCAAATAAGATGATGCTAGAGCTGCCTTTTCAGAAACTTTTATAATTTGATCAACATATTTTTTATCAATAGACATTAATCTTTTTGAATAACTATTTCAGTAGAATTTATTACACTCTCAAATTCTCTTAGACGTTTATAAACACTTGCCAACTCTATAATGGTAGGCCAAGCTTTTAAAAGGTATTGCATAGAACCTTCAACTCTTCCAAAAGCTCTTATAATTTGTTGCATAACACCTAATGTTACAACACCTGCTACAATAGCTGGAGCTAAAAAAACATAAGCTGATAATACATTTGCTTGTAAATAAGCCATGCGACCAATATTAAAGTATAAATACCTTGTGTAGCTTAAAAAGTGAATTGAACGCACGTCATTAAATAATTCATTTATTGTTTTAGGTCTAATGTTGCCATCATCTTCAGCTACTACTAATATCTTTCTGTATGCAGCCTCTTTTTTTTGTAGATCATATTCCACTCCAACTAAACGCAATATCCAACCTAATCCTATCAAGAATGCTGTACCACCCAATGTCCAAAGTAATGCACCAGTTATCAGTCCATATTGCCAATCACCAAAAAAGAAAATTGGTATACCGATTGATAGCCCTAATAAAATTGGAGTAAATTGTATTAATACCATGACTGATTCAATAAAACTTGTACCTAGAGATTCCATAATACGAGTAAACTTAATTGTATCTTCTTGAACTCTTTGTGAGGCACCTTCTATTTTACGAGCTCTATCATAAACAGAATGATACCATTCCACCATCGCAGTTCTCCATCTAAACAAGAAGTGTGCTGTAAAAAAACTAATTACAACATAAAGAGCTATATATATTCCAGCTAGTGTAATAAATGATGCTAAATTTGCCCAGTACTCCTCAATTGTAATAGCGTTGGGTTTAGCAAGTGCTTTTTGAATCATGTCGTAGAACACACCGAACCATTCATTTATTTTTACATCAATTTTTACCTGAACCCACAATGATAATAAAATTACAAATGAACCTAACCAAGACCATAATTGCCATTCTTTTTGAGTAAAAAATTTAAACATGATTATTTTAAAAAATTATCTGCGTATGATTTTTTAACAGTTTTTCTTTTTTGTGGTTCAATGATTTCAAAAACTATATTATTTTTTTTTGCATAATCTATGGCCAATTCTTTAGTTGAAAATTCTAAATTTAATTCTGAAAGAGTATTAGTGCTTGTCTCCCAACCCATTAAGGGGTTAACACCAGCATTTTCAGTTTCAAATTTGATAACCCATTTGTCTGATTTACCCAGGCCTGACTGCATGGAATTTTTTGTAGGAATATAAATTTTTGCTTTTTTCATATATTGGTCGGGGCGGCAGGATTTGAACCTGCGACCCTCTGGTCCCAAACCAGATGCGCTACCAGGCTGCGCTACGCCCCGACTTGTGATGGTTATAGCGCAAACACTTACTAAATCAACATTTAAGAAAGTATGAAAATAGGAATAAATGTAGTTTTATGTAGATAGTTTTAGGGGCTATATGGGGGCAAGAGCTAAAATTAAAACCATACAAATCAATAGCTATTATTTAGTATTTATTTGATTAAAAGTAATATTATAAATTACTTTATGTTAAAAAATAAAAGATTATTCATAAAACTATCATTCAGTTTAATATTAATGCCATTTATTTATGTTAAAAAAAAAACTTCCTCTAATGAAATCAAGATCATCCAAATACCAACTAATGGTGTAACTTGGATTGTCGACTATAAGGATCTGTAGATGTTAAGCCAGGATAATGAAATTATTTTTATTGGTTCGGGTGTATCTAATCTTTCCTGTGCTATCAAATTAGCAAAAAAATATAAAAAAAAAATAACGGTATTAGAGGCTGGAAATAACAAATATGACGAAGTATCAAAATCTTATTTTGATGGTGAAACTAGTGGGGATGAATATGTAAATTTGAAAGATGTTAGATATAGGGGTTTTCTTGGT
>CAJQRR010000056.1 GCA_905612385.1 uncultured Candidatus Pelagibacter sp. | reverse complement strand
GATAATAATCAATTATTAAAAAACTACTTAAATTTTTGTAATCGTTGGTATTCCACATTTATTAAAACATTTACTTTGGATTTAATGGTGAATTTATGGGCGATATCTAAAAAACTCTATGGTGAAATCATGGTGATTGAATGTATTGTTGTTTTCACTAGCTTCATCACCTAGACACCTGATTAGAGGTTTGGTAGGGTTAGTTCATGAAAAAGATTTTAGGGATCATAGTTCTGGGTTTGTTATTCAGCAGTGAAGTTTATGCAGCTTCTCAATTTGATAAAGATTTAAAGAAGGTTTCAAAAAATAGCAGCTTCATTGATCGCAAAGGTAAAGCTTATGCTGTTGAAAAAATAACTGATAAAAAAAATACTATCTTAATTATTTATACCCATGGCTCTGATTATGATCAAAAAATTGATAAATGTTTAGCTGGTGAGAATAAGGTTCCTCCAGTTATACGTAATCTGCATGACCAAAAAATTAAAAAATTTAGTATAAAAATTTATCGTCTTTGTTCAGGTGTAAGGGGATGGTCTGAAAAAGAGCAAAACAAAATGTGGAAGGCTTACGAGAAATCTGGAACATTAGATTTAAGTTTATCTGACAAAAAAGGTAATTTTTTAATTAAAAAACAGAAACAAAATCAAAAATTAAAAATTATTAAAGAAAAAATTGATAGTTTTGCAGAACAAGGATTTGGAAATATTGTTCTTGCAGGACATTCATCTGGAGGCTGGCAATCATTTAAAATAAAAACAAATTTTCCTGAATTAATAGATGGAGTTATAGGCCTTCAGCCAGGAGCTGGTGGCACAGTTAAAAATAGAAAAGAATGGCCTTGGTGGGAAGATATAAGATATTATGGCTTTGGAAATACCTCTAAATTAAATGCAATTATTATTACACATGATAAAGATGAATTTAATGCGCCAAAAGATTATTTATTATTTTCAAACTCAAGTAATGTTAAATTTGTAAACTTAACTAAATCAGACTGTAAACCAAATCACAAAGAGGGTGGTTATCACGCGATAGCTCTGCATAAGTGTTATGCAGCGCTTGATCTCAAAAATAATGATATAATCAAATATATAGAAAGTTTATTTTAGAAATAAATTTTCTAGTGTCGTTCCGTCAGTCATGTGCACTGAACTTGGCCACCACCACAAGCAACAGGCAATGGGAATTACAGACAGTTTGCCCATAAAAACCAACCCTAATATCCCTAGGACTCTGTATCCGATATCAGCTATCATGAATTATGAAAAAACTTTTAGGGATCGTGGTTCTGGGTTTATTATTTTTCAATATAAGTTTATCAGTCCAAGCCAAGCAACTTGGCTCAAAAAGTAGTGGATTTATTTCATCAAATCTTAAAGGGAAAGCATTTAAACTTACCAAAGGTTATAAAATTGATAATCCTGAAAATAAAATATTATTAATTTGGAATCATGGTGGCAATGAAACAAAAGAGAAGGTTTGTAATTATAGTGAAAATCTAACTTTTATTTCTATGCTTTCAGGAGCTAAAATTGGAGATAAAGAAATAGTAGTATGGATGAATTGTTTAATTACAAACACCAGACATCTTGGAGCTACAGGAGGACGGGAAGCAGGGTGGAAATTCAAAGGTTCAGCTAAAAAATGTATTAAAAAAGGATATGGTCACACTTTAAAATGTCCGTTTTGGACAGATTATTTAGAAAACCTTTCAACAGATGTTCGTATGCGAGTTACAGAGGATGTTGTTAGAAAATTTAATTCAAATGGAGTTCCTTTTAAACAAATTTTTTTAGCAGGACATTCTTGTGGTGCATGGAATGCAATCAGGTACGCAGCATTTAAAAAAGAATTATTTGGAGGAACGATTGCATTCAATCCTAATTGTTGGCCTAAAGAAGAAAATAATCCTGTAAGACAATATTTAGTCGGTGAATTAAAAACTGCAAAATATGCAAACTCATTAGTTTTTGCAAGTCCAGATGATCTTACACATGACTGGAAAGCAACCTCAACTGATCTTGCATGGATTGCTGATATTCCAGGAGTAAAATGGTTTGAATATGAAAAAGGTGTAAAAGTAAATGGAAAGAAATGTAAACAGTGGTGGGACAACAAAACATTAAAAAATGGTCATATGATAGTATTTTCTAAATGCTCTTGGCCACATCAAAAATTAGTTTTAGAATTTATTAGAGAAAGTCTAGTTAATGATAAAATAATAACTGTTGATAGTAAGATCTCTAGAAAATGAAAAAACTTTTAGGGATCGTGGTTCTTTGCTTGTTACTGAGCAGTAATGTTAATTCTAAAACAATAGTGGTAAAAGCTAATCCAGAAAAAGGTTTTAATTTTCCTTATTTGTTAAAAACTTCAAAAAAAACTTCAGATGCAAAATATTTAATTGTTGAGTCAAATAACACTGGTAATGGTAAATCAATAAAAGATATGACTAGTAAAGCTAAAAAGTCTCTAGGTTGGGTTTTGGGTTCTGATATTGCAAAAAAATTAAATTTCCCTTTATTAATGCCTGTTTTTCCATTCGCTACTAAAGAAATTGAAAAAGATCTACCCAATTTAAAATGGCATTATTATTTTCCTCAATTAGATAGCGACACTATAAAAATAAATAATGATAAATACAAAAGAATTGATTTGCAGTTAATTGCCATGATTGACGATGCAAGAGAAAGATTGTTGAAAGAAAATAATCAAAGTATAAATGAAAAGGTTATTTTTACTGGTTTTTCATCATCCTCTCTATTTGCAGCAAGATTTACTTTTTTAAATCCAGACAGAGTATCAGTTGCAGTTGGTGGAGGAATAGGAGGTTTGCTACCTGTTCCAGCTGATAAAATTAATGGAATTGAAACTATATACCCTATTGGAACATATGATTTTGTAAAAATTACTGGAAAAAAATTTAATCTAGAAGAATACAAAAATACACCTCAATTTTACTGGCAAGGAACAAAAGATAAATCAAATCCATTTAGGAAAGGTGCTGAAGATTTAACAGATAAAGAGTTTGGAATAGTAAAAAAACTTTTTGTAGATGGGCTACTTTTTGAATCAAGTCCTGTTTCTTTAGAACTTAATACTGTGATGTGGAAAAATTCTCAAAAATATATAAATCAAATTGTAGATAATGTTAAATTTGAAAGCCCAAAAAACTTAGGACATCAAGTAGATAATAAAATGCTTCTTAAAAGTGTTAAATTCATAAAAGAAAACTTAAATTAGAATTAATTTATAAATTGACCATAAAAAAGAATTGAAATAGATTTGTAAATGTATTGGAATTACAAATTAAACTTTTGAATTAAATTTGAT
>CAJQRR010000055.1 GCA_905612385.1 uncultured Candidatus Pelagibacter sp. | reverse complement strand
AGCAAAGAAGTTAATAATGCAAAAGACAAAATCTGATTAGATTCAATAAAATCTAAAAATAGATAAAAATTTTCATCTTGGATTAATAATAATTTAAAAATATTAATAGTCTCTGTAAAATGAAACATTAGTGGAGCAATAATTATTAGGGAACCTTTCAAAAAATAAAGAATTAAATTTGATGCGTTTTTATTTTTAATTAAAAATTCTGTATCCTCTTTACCAAAATGATATGAGGCTACTATTAAAAATATAATGAGTGATGTAGTTGGAAATAATAACCAAAACGTAATTATACCAATTACAATTATTGTGTACATCAAGTAAAAAAAATAAGAGTTTTTTATATTATATAGTTGAGTAAGTTTTTTACCCTTTTGATTATCAAGAGCACCGTGTGAAATTCCAATTGAAAGAATAAGAAAAAAGCAAATTACGGGAGAAATATTTAAAAATTCAAATCGATCAATAATTATAGCAAGTGAGCCTGATAAAAGAAAAAAAATAATAGAATGATAAAAATTTATCTTATTTATAAAATTATTCATTTTATCTTAAAAGACTCTTAATGAAAATCCATTTAGGCATTTTAAGAATTATTAACAGGTCTTCAAACATACTGCTTTTATTTGATAAAAATTTAATAACAGTCTCTGGTGAATTATTAAACATTTTAAAAAATATATTTGGCATTTCCTTAGGGTTCCTTCTCAAGACTCTTAAAAATATCTTATCTAAAAATTTATATTTTTTTCTAATCTCATATTTTTGAACATTTTTAATATTTTCAATATTCTCTCTTATAAATCTACTGTGCTCTTGAATATTTAAGAAAGCATACCCCGTGCTTAACCGAGTCATACCACCGGCAGTTCCAATATTTATTTTATCTTTTTCATTAATGTTTGATGGATAAAACAATGGTAAGGCACCTTTTTCTATATAATTAATTTTATAGTTTTTAATATTAAGGTGGTTTTCTATATAATTCTTCAATTGCTCATCATAATCCATTTCCAAATCGTTACTCATGCCTGATAACCATGTGGTTTCAACTAATGCCTTGTTCTTTTCATATGGCAATGTGTAAAAGAAATGAACACTATCAAGTTGTTTGCAATCAAAGTCCATCAAATTTATAATCTTATCATCAAAAACATTTTTAGTAGTTTCGATTTCAACACCCTTAAAGTGTTGCCAAAGCTTATTTTTTGAAGACTCTATTGAGGGAACGCTGTTAAAGATAAAGGAATTGTTTAAGCTTATTTCACTAATATCTTTATAAAAACTGATATTTTGATTCTGTTTAAGTCTAGAATTTATTTTCTCATAGAATAATCCACTATCTATAGATTGATAAGGCAGCCTATCACAAACTAAATGTTTTGTTTTATCAGGTATATTTATAGAAAAATTTTTCCAACTTTTTTTTACACAATCTTCAAAGTTATGATCTGTAGTTTTCCAGAAAGACCAACTTTTATCTTTTTTATATTCTAGCCTTGGTTCTATAATAGCTAATGTTTTATCTTTTAGTTTATTATGAATCTCTAGTTCATAGGCCAAAGATAATCCCGCACAACCACCACCTATAATTATATAATCAAATTCTTTCATTCAGATCTATTTCTTCGTTAATCAGAAGGTGTTCATCACTCATATAATGACTTTTTTCATTCTTTAATGAAAGTTTTATTAAATCTAATAAAGACAAAACTGTTTGATAAATTTTCCCTAAATTATTAACATAGACTTTTCCTGCTTTATTATAACCTTCTATATTACTTGTCTTTAAAATTTCATCACCTATTTTTCTATAAACTCTTCTAGCAACCAATATTGCAAATCTAAAATTAAAAGGGATTTTATTAATTGATGTAAAACAACTTTTATAAAATAAGTCAGCCAAAGTTAATGTGTTACTTATGACATCAAAATCATACTGAATATAAAATCTATTGTTTTTTGAATCTTCAATAACATCTCTGGCTATATTTGTTAATTGCATCGCAATACCAAGATCTATAGCTGCATTCATTGAGTCTTTATCTTTAACATTTAAAATTTTTGCCATCATTAAACCTACTGTGCCAGCAACTCTGTAAGAATAAATTAATAAATCTTTTTTGCTATTTAATTGTACTTTTTCATTTAAATCTGACTCGACACCAGTAAATAAATCTTCAATAATTTTTATTGAAATCTCATGATTAATCATAAGGTCCCACATGTTCTTAATTATTAAATTATTAAAATTTTTATTAATAAAATCATTCTTAAAAACAGATAAATTTTTTTTTTTAATACCCAATTCATTTTGATCATCTGCAATATCATCAACTGTTCTACAGAAATCATATAATGAGGAGCATTTTTGATATGTTTTTTTTGGCAAGAAAAAACCAGCCCAGTTAAAAGACTTTGCATAAATAGACAGATAGTTTTTATCAGACATTAAATAATCTTATCTAAAACTTTTGCTGAGGATAGTACTCCGGGTACGCCTGCACCAGGATGTGTTCCAGCGCCAACAAAGTATAACCCTTCACAAATTTCTGATTTATTGTGAAATCTAAAATAAGCTGACTGAGTAAACTTGGGCTGTATAGAAAACCCAGATCCAAATTTAGTATTCAACTCTTTTTCAAAATAATCAGGTGTTAAGTAGAAGTCCTCAACTATGTTTTCTCTAAGATTTGGCAAGAGTGCCTTTTCCATTTTATCTATTACTAGGTTTTTCATCTTTTCACCTTCAATTTTCCAATCTAATTTAGATTGATTGTTTGGGACTGGAACTAGTACGTAGAAACAGTCATTTCCTTCTGGTGCCATAGATTTATCAGTAGCTGAAGGTCTATGTAGATAATAACTTATATCATTATTTAATTTTTTTTTATCAAATATATCATTTAGATGTTCTTTATACTTGTCCCCAAACTTAATTGTATGGTGTTCAACCTCAGGGTACGTTTTTTTAGTACCAAAATAATACACAAATAACCCCATAGAATATTCCATCCTTTTTTGCTTCCATTCAAATAAAGAATTAGTTTTAGTTTGATCAAGAAGCCCTTCATAGACTGCAGGTGGGTCAGCGTTACATATTACATTATTTGCATTTATTTCTTTTTGATTATTTAATTTTACTCCTTCAATTTTATTATTTAATGAAATAATTTTTGTGACTTCTTGACCTTTAATTATCTCTATTCCTTCTTCAGTCATTAGCGTTTCTAAGCCTTTGATTATATTTCCAGTACCACCCATTGAGTAATGAATGCCCCATTTTTTTTCTAGATATAGTATCAATCCATAAATTGATGTTGTTGTAAAAGGATTCCCTCCAACTAAAAGTGGATGCATACTTAACATACGCCTTAATTTCTCATTTTTAATGTAGGAAGACACTAGCGAATATACTGATTTATAACTTTTAAGCTTTAATAGAGCGGGTAACTGTTTCATCATAACTAAAGGTTTATCAAAGGGTACATCTGCAAGTTCTGTAAACCCTTTATCAAATATTTTTTTAGTAAATTTTACAAGTTCTTCATATCCCTTAACATCATCTTCATTTATTTCTCTAATCTGTTTTTTCATTTTTTCTTCGTTACCAGAATAGTCAAACTTATTCCCATCTTCAAAAATAAATTGATACCAAATATTAAGAGGTGTAAGTTTTATATAATCCTCTGCTTTTTTATTAAAAAGTTCAAATAGCTCTTCAATTAAATAAGGTGCTGTAATCACAGTAGGTCCAGCATCAAATGTAAAACCATTCTTTTTGAACACTCTAGCTCTACCCCCAAGATCAGGGTGTTTTTCTATTAATGTAACGTTATGATTTTTGGCTTTTAATCTGAGGGCAGCAGCTATCCCACCAAAACCAGAACCAATGACTATAGATTTCATTTGGTCAATTTATAGTTTTTTTTAAAAATTGTAAGGGAATTATGAGTTGATTTTTTTTAAAGCAACTTTTGTTTCTTCCAGGTTTTTATCAAACAAACTGTCGAGTTTTGATTTATCAACAGATGTACTTATAATTTCTTTAACAGATTCAACAGCAATCCTTATGGATACATCTTTTATCTCCTTAAGTGCCGCATCCTTCATCTGGGTGATTTTGTTTTCTGCTAAATTTTTTTTGATTTCAGAAGATTTGTGCAATTTATCATTCATCTCTATAACCAAATGGTCACTATCTTTTTTGGCTTGTTCTAAAATTTCATTACTAACTGTTTGGGCTGTATCTAATTTACTTTGTGTATTATCTAATAGAATTTTTGCTTCAGATCTTAATTTTTCACTTTCATTAATTTCATTCTTAATATCTAAAATGAGTTTGTTTAAAACTTCATTAATTTTTTGAGGTATTTTTAGATAAATTAGGCCTCCAATAAAAATTATAAAAGATATTGCTACCCAAAAAGTTGCATCAATTGCCATAATATTTATTCATCTTTCTTCTTGATAGGTCATCAACAATTGCTGAGATGCTACTACTATTAACTTCTGCACTTATCAACTGATGCAGTAAATCTGCAGAAGTTTCTGCAGCTATCTTATTAATTTTTTCAGGAGCTTTGTCTTTAAGTTCTTGAATTTCAGATTCAGTTTTTTGAATTTCTAAATTTAGCTCTTTATCTAAGGCATCTTTTTTAAGATTAATACTTTTCAATAGTTTTTCCTTAGATTGTTTAAAGTAATTTTTAGCTTTATCCTTACTGTTTTGAATTATTTTTTCGTATTCTGCTAAGTTCAGTTCGCTCTGTTCTCTTTGCTTCTCTGCCGCCTCAATATTCTCTACGATTTGTGATTTTCTTATCTCCAGGTTTGCACTAATTTTTGGAAGTATAAGTTTAGAAAGAACAACATATAATATTCCAAAAGTTATAGTTAACCAAAAAATTTGAGAAATCCAAAACTCAGGATTTAATTGAGGCATTCCTCCACTTTCAGCTGCAAAAGCTTCCATAGAAAATAGGAAGCTTAAAAATATCGACTGAAAAAATATTTTTTTAATCATTAAATTTAAAATGCAAATAAAATAATTAACGCAACAACTAATCCAAATAGACCAGTAGCCTCAGCTAAAGCAAATCCTAATAAAAGATTAGGAAATTGTTTCTGTGCTGCGGATGGGTTTCTCATTGCGCCAGAAAGGTAATTACCAAAGATAATTCCAATTCCAACACCGGCACCAGCTAGAGCTATCGCTGCTAGTCCTGCTCCGATCATTTTTGCTGCTTCTAATTCCATTATATCCTCCTATGTTAGTTAATGGTGTAAATTTAATGCATCGTTTAAATAGATGCAGGTTAAGATTGCAAAAACATATGCTTGAAGAAAAGCAACCAGTATTTCCAAACCAGTTAGTGCAACCGAAAAACTCAGTGGAAGCCATCCACCAACTATCCCGAGGCTTATTACAAAGCCACCGAAAACTTTCATCATAGTATGACCGGCCATCATGTTGGCAAACAAACGAACAGAAAGACTTACAGGTCTACTTAAATAAGAAATAATTTCTATAACAACAATTAATGGCAGAAGAACTGCCGGTACTCCACTTGGTACAAATAATTTTAAATAACCCAAACCATGCTTCATGAAACCAATTATTGTTACTCCAATAAAAATAAATGAAGCCAAAATAAAAGTAACAATGATGTGGCTAGTTACTGTAAATGCATAAGGGATCATTCCAAACATGTTGCAGAACAGCACAAACATAAATAAAGAAAAGATAAAAGCAAAATATGGTTTTGCTTTAGACCCAGCTGTATCGCTAATCATTTTTGAAACAAAGCTGTAGCTTAGCTCTGCTAGAAGTTGAACCTTACTAGGTAGTAATGAGTTTTTCTTTGATCCAATATTAAAAATTAATAGTATTGCTAAAGAACTAATGACCATAAACAAACTTGCATTTGTAAACGATATATCTACCGTGCCTAATTTTATTTCTGGTCCAATTCTATAAACTTCGAATTGGTGCATTGGGTTTGTAGCCATAATTTTTTAAATCTATTCTTGCATATTTTTTGCAGATCTGAATACGTTTATAATTCCAGCAACCACACCTACAAAAAAAAATATTAATATTAACCAAGGCTTAGTACCAAAGGTCGTGTCTAAAATAAACCCTATAATTGTCCCAACTACTACTGCAGACACTAATTCTGTACTTAATTTAAAGGCGGTCCCAATAGAAGAGGGTGGTTCTTGATCTTTATAAAGATTTTTCTCAGCAATTTTAGATTTTGCAATCTCTAGGCGAGTTTTAAGCGAATCCTTTGGCATTTATTTATTAAGCAACCATACTCTCAGCTTTTTGTAAATCAACAGCTACTAACTGACTAATACCTTTTTCAGGCATAGTTACTCCATAAAGTCTATTCATTTTAGACATTGTAAGAGCATGGTGAGTAACAATAATAAATTTAGTGTTAGTTATTTTTGTTAGGTCATCTAGTAGACCACAGAATCTTGTTACGTTAGCATCATCTAGTGGAGCATCAACTTCATCCAACACACAGATTGGAGATGGGTTAGTAAGGAACACAGCAAAGATAAGTGATAAGGCAGTCAAAGCTTGTTCACCACCAGATAGTAAAGTTATAGATTGAAGTCTTTTACCTGGGGGACTTACCAGCATTTCCAAACCAGCTTCAAGTGGGTCGTCAGAATCAACTAATTCTAATTTTGCATTTCCTCCATTAAATAATTTTGTGTAAACTTCGTTAAACTTTCTATTAACTTTTTCAAAAGCCTCTAAAAGCCTCTCTCTTCCTTTTTGGTTTAATTCATTAATACTTTCTTTTAATTTAATGATTGCGGATACAAGATCTTCCCTATCTTGTTCCATTTTTTTAATTTCGATTTCATATTTATTTGTTTCTTCATCAGCCCTCAAATTAACTGAACCAAGCTTTTCTCTATCTTTCTTTTTTTCATCTAGGGCATCTTCTTGAGCTATCGAGTCTGGTAGTTCCTCAACACCATTTAAATTAGAATTTTCAAGTATATCATTTTCTTCGAGGTTAAGTTCAGAAATAACTCTTTCTAACAAGTCATCTTTACGTTTTTTTAATCCCTCGACAGTTGCACCTGAACTTGCTTTTCTTTCTCTTATTTGAATAGATCTTTCTTGAACATCGTTTAATTCAAGCCTTAAAGAGTTTATCTTTTTATCTGTCTCTTCAATTATCTTTTCATTCTCAATCTTTTCATTTTGTGAAATTCTTAACCCTTCAGTGGCCTGACCTTTTTTCTCTGCTTGTACTTTAGGTTGTTGGTCACGCTCATTTAGTTGTGACAACAACTTATTTTTTCTTTCAGTTAATTCTGTTACCATTTTTTGAGAGTTTGAAAGTAAACTCTTCCAACTTTCAACCTCAGTTTCAATAGCTTTAATTCTTTCATTTCTTTTTATAGATTCTTTTTTAATAGATTGGTTTTTGCTAAAGCTATCTGCATATTTTTCTTGAAGTAATTTTATATTGTCATTTTTTTCATTGATGTCAGTTAGTTTACTTTTACTTTCATCATTGGCTAAATTACTTAAGAAATTATTTAATTCCATTTTAGTTCTATCTAGCAAAGTAAGAGCTTGGTTGGCTTCATTATTATTTATTAACTCTTTGATTTTTTCGATTGTATTAATAACGCCTTTAATTGGGTCAATACTGATATTTATGTTGCCATTCGCGAACATTTCAATAATTTCATCTACAGCTTTTTGCTCTTCATTAAGTTGCTTTTTGGCCTCTTCGAGATCTTCATTTGATAATTTTTCAGTTTCAAAATATTTAGAGTCTATTTCTATTAACTCACTTTTCTCTTCTTTTAATCTTTTTTCATTTGAGTTTGCATCTATTACAATCCCTTTTTCCCTATCAATATCCTCTTCAATGGTTTTTAATGAATTTTTGAAATTTTCTATCTCACCTTGTGTTCTTACATTTTCTTCATCTAAATTTTGTAGTTCTAAATTTAATCTTTGAATTTTGGATAGGTTTTCAATATTTTTTTCTCTTAATGGAGAAACTTTATCTGTTTCAGTTTTAATTAAACTTTCAAATTGAGAAATCTGTTGATTGAAGTTGCTCACTTCTCCCTCAGCTTCATTATTGATTTCATTTTCTATCCTAATTTCATTATCAATGTCTAATAACTTTAAATAGTATAACCCTGCTTCAATTTTTTTTATCTCTTCAGAAATAAGTTTATATTTTGTAGCTTCTTCTGCTTGCTTCTGAAGGTTGGCTAGCTGTTTTTCTTGCTGCCTTCTTAATTCATCTGCTCTTTTTAAATTGGCCTCTGCAGCATTTAATCTAAGTTCAGCCTCATGCCTTCTGACATGTAATCCTGAAATGTTAGCCGCCTCTTCTAAAATAGCACGTCTATCTGTAGGCTTAGCAGTTACTAAGGCACCAATACGTCCTTGGCTTATCATTGATGGCGAATGAGCACCTGTAGATAAATCTGCAAAAAACATTTGTGCATCTCTAGCTCTAACTTCTTTATCATTTATATAAAATTTAGAACCTTTATCTTTTTCAATTTTTCTTCTAACTTCGATTTGATCTATGTCTTTATATTGTAAGGGTCCTTCATGACTTGCATTATCTACAATGATTGAAACTTCAGCTATATTTTTTGAAGCTTTGTTTGATGTTCCGTTAAAAATAACATCTTCCATTCCTGAGCCCCTCATACTTTTTGCTGAGGTTTCTCCCATAGCCCATCTTAAAGACTCTACAATGTTTGATTTTCCACAACCGTTAGGTCCAACTATTCCTGTTAGCCCATCTTCAATTAAAAAATTAGTTTTCTCAGCAAATGATTTAAATCCATTTAATTGGATTTTTTTAAACTCCATGAACTAACTTATATCAGTTTTTCCAGATATTTTTTTAAATTCTTATAATTTAGGGCTTTATCAAACTTTTTATCATTAATTATTATCGTAGGAGTAGCATTAACTTCAAATTTTTTTACTCCATCGATTCGATCATTTAAAACATAATCTTCTATAGTCTTATCGCTTAGGCATTTTTCAAAATCTATATTCACATTTTCACCTTCTAAAAATTTTTTTAAATAACCCGTTGCTTCATCTGGTGTTTTTCCTCTAGCCCATTTTTTTTGGCCGTGGTACAAAATATTCAAAATATTTGAATTACCATCGTTATTACATTGTGCAATTTTTGAAGCATTAAATGCAGCTAAGTCTAATGGAAAATGTCTAAATTCAATTCTTACCAACCCTTTATCAATGAAATCTTTCTTAAGTTCTGGATACACATCTTTATGAAAATTTGCACAGTGACCACAAGTCAATGACTCGTAAGCAATTATTGTTATTTTAGCACTTTCTTCACCCTCTGTAATTCTTTTGATTATTTCATTATCTACAGCAAACGCTTTAGTAGAGAAGATTATTAATATTATAAATAATGTTGAGGTTAATTTTTTCATCGTTGTTTAAATAGTTTTGTTAATTCAAGTAATGATTTTTTAATTTTGTCATTTTTAATACTATTAATTCTATCTGCATACTTAATATTTGTCACATAGTTTTCATTAGTATCTAATTTTTTGAATTTTGTTTGAACATCATCAAAACTTATAAATTTCAATTTTTCAACAACGACATAGCCAAAGAAACTATTCATTTTATCCATTATTATTTTTTTTGAATATTCTAAATCAATTTCGTGTCCTCTCTTTGCCATTATTTGAAGAGTGCTTACTCCAAATTTATTAGAATTTTTAAAGGATTTTGGATAACA
>CAJQRR010000054.1 GCA_905612385.1 uncultured Candidatus Pelagibacter sp. | reverse complement strand
TCTATTTCTGCAAAACTTGTTTCTAATCTAATTACTAAGGCAGGTGCTGATAGGGTTGTTACTGTTGACCTTCATGCTGGCCAAATTCAAGGCTTCTTTGATATTCCTGTGGATAATTTATTTGCCACTCCTATTTTTGCAAGACATGCAAAAAAAAACATAAAAAGTAAAAATATTATTTGTGTTGCTCCAGATGTTGGTGGAACTGAAAGAGCAAGAGCTCTTGGTAAAATTTTAGATGTCGAACTTGCCATAGTCGATAAGAGAAGACCTAAACCAGGCCAATCCAAAGTTATGAATGTTATAGGAAACGTTAAGGACAAAACTTGTATTATAGTGGATGATATAATCGATTCTGGTGGAACTATAATTAATGCAGCTAAAGCCCTAAAAGATAGAGGGGCAAAAGAAGTTTATGTTTACATAACTCATGGTGTTCTAAGTGGTGAAGCGATAGATAAAATTAAAAAATCTGTTATAAAAAAATTGGTAATAACTGATACAATTGACAATGATGATAAAATTAAGAAAGCTAAAAATATAGAAGTTTTACCTATTTCAACCCTTATGGGGGAAGCAATTAAAAGAATTTCCAATTCAACTTCAGTATCTGATTTATTTAAATAATTATCTTGAGTTATTGAGGAACTTGGGCTAGAAAGCTTTCTTTTATGAATTCACTTGAAGCAAATACTAGAAATACTAAGACAAAAGGAGATGTTAGATCTCTAAGAACAGCTGGTAATATTCCAGGTATAATTTATGGTGGAAAAGAACAAAATCAAAAAGTTACTGTATTAAAAAAAACTCTTAAAATTTTAATTGCAAAAGAAAACTTTCTATCAAATATTATAACTCTTAACTTAGATGGCAAACCTCAAAATGTTTTGCCAAGAGAGATTACATATAATGTAGTTTCAGATGAGCCAACTCATATTGATTTTCTAAGGGTTGTTCCTGGTGTAAAAATTAGAATAGAAGTTCCTGTAAAATTCATTAATCATGAAGTATCTCCAGGTTTAAAAAGGGGTGGTGTACTAAATATAGTTAGAAGAAAAATAGAACTAAAATGCCCTAGTGAAAAAATTCCTGAAGCAATTATAATTGACCTTGATGGAATTGAAATTGGAGAAAGTTTTAAAATATCTTCAGTTAAGCTAGAAGAAGGTGTTACACCAACAATTATTGGACGTGATTTTGTAATTGCAACTTTAGCCGCTCCTACTGTTATGAAGGAGCCAGAGAAACCAACTGAAGTGGAAGCGACAGATGAAGCAACAGCAGATGGTAAAGATGCAGCTCCTACAGCTGATGGAGATAAAAAAGAAGGTGAAGAAAAAAAAGCTCCTGAAGAAAAGAAATAATAAATTTATTATAGTGAAAATTCCTAGATACGATCTCAAAAAATTATGCTTCTACTCGTAGGTTTAGGAAACCCCACACCCAATAGTGAAAATAACAGGCATAATATTGGCTTTAAGTTGATTGATGCTCTTAATCAAAAGTTTGGCCTATCTAAACAAAAACCAAAATTCAAAGGACTCTTAACTACTGGAAATATTGAAAATAAAAAAGTTTATGCAATAAAGCCTCTTACTTTTATGAATAATTCTGGAATTTGTATAAGAGAATTGATTGAATACTTTAAAATTGACGCAGAAGATGTCACAGTATTTCATGATGATCTTGATATTGAGTTTGGAAAAGTAAAAGCAAAATTTGCAGGATCTAGTGCTGGGCATAATGGAATTGAATCTATAGATAAGTTCATAGGAAAAGACTACTCAAGAGTAAGAATTGGAATTGGGAGACCTAAAACTAAAGCTGACGTTTCAGACCATGTGTTAAAAGATTTTGACGAAGATGAAATGTTACAACTAGAAAAAATCACAAATAATATTATCAATTCAATTCCTATATTAATTGATAAAAAACTAGATTTATTTGCAAGCACAGTAAATAATAAATAATGAGTTTTAAGTGTGGGATAGTTGGGTTACCTAACGTTGGTAAATCCACTTTATTTAATGCACTAACAAATTCAAGCAAAGCGCAAGCTGCAAATTTTCCTTTTTGTACTATTGAACCAAATGTTGGTGTTGTTCCCGTTCCAGATGAAAGACTAGATAAATTGGTAGAAATATCAAAATCAAAAAAAAAAATTAATACCACAATTGAGTTTGTGGATATAGCTGGTCTAGTAGAGGGCGCCTCTAAAGGTGAAGGCTTAGGAAATAAATTCTTATCTCATATAAGAGAGGTCGATGCAGTCATTCATATGATCAGATGTTTTGACTCTGATGATATTCAAAATGTGAACCCAACTGTTGATCCAATTAGAGATTTGGAAATTATTGAAACAGAAATGATGTTGGCAGACCTTGAATCAATACAAAAAAGATTGGAAAAAAATAATAAGAAAAATGTAGATGACGAACAATTAAAAATATTAGAAATTGCTTCTGACTGCATAAATAATTCAAAAGATATTCAAATACTTTATGAACAATTTGACAAAAAATTAATAAACCAAAGTGGTTTATTGTCTTTAAAACCTAAAATTTTTGTATGTAATGTTGATGAAGCAAGTGTTCAAAATGGAAATAAATACACACAGGCCTTTATTGATAAATTTGGTGAAAAAAATACCCTAGTAGTTTCAGCTGATATCGAGAACCAAATAAATCAATTAGAAGATGAAGAAAAAGAAAATTATATGGAGATGATTGGGTTAAAAAGAACTGGCTTAAATATGTTAATTCAAAAAGGTTACAACATTTTAGAGCTCGACACCTATTTTACATCAGGTCCAGAGGAAACTAGAGCATGGACAATTCAAAAAAATTGCACCGCACCAAAAGCAGCTGGTGAAATACATACTGATTTTGAAAAAGGTTTTATTAGAGCTGAAACGATTGCATATGAAGACTTCATAGCAAATCAAGGTTGGGTAAATTCTAAAACTAATGGAAAAATGAGACTTGAAGGGAAAGATTATATTGTCAAAGATGGTGATATATTAAACTTCAGATTCAATACGTGACCAAATTTTCTTCATACTAAAATAAACTAAAATAGTTAAAATAATTAAATACAAAATAGCTCTAAAGCCCATTTTATGTCTTGCTTCTAAATGTGGTTCTGCAGCCCACATTAAAAATGTTGTCACATCTTTGGCCATTTGCTCTTTTGTAGCAGTAGTGCCATCACTATATTCAACTAAACCATCAGATAGTGGCTCTGACATTTTAATATTATTTCCATACATGTACTTATTATAATAAACTCCATCCTCTAGAGTTACTCCACTAGGTGGATCTTCATAACCTAAAAGTACAGAATAAATATAGTCTACCCCACCACTTCTAGCTTTTGCTAATACAGACATATCTGGTGGATAAGCTCCTCCATTTGCTGCTTGTGCTGCTTTTACATTTGTGAAAGGCATAACAAATTTATCGGATAACTTTGCTGGTCTTACAAACATTTCTCCATCATTATTTGGTCCATCAGTAACTTCAAAACCTGCCGCAATAGCTTTTGCCTGATCTTCAGTAAATTCTGGTCCGCCTGGTTCAAATAAGTTTCTATAACTTACGTATTTCATTGAATGGCACGATGCACAAACCTCCGTATAAACCTGATATCCTCTTTGAAGCGAACCCCTGTCAAATTTACCAAAAAGACCTTTGAAACTCCAATCTGTTTTTAAAAGATCAACTTTTTCTGCTGCATTAACTTGGATTGCTCCAGTTAAAATAAAGGCTATTAAATAGGTTATTTTAAAGATATTTTTCACTGAATTAATTTAAACTTTCTTTTTTTTTAACAGCTGATGCCATTGGGAATCCTCCAAGTACTGGTTCTGTAATACTTAAAGGTAAGGGTATAGTTTTTTCTTTAAATCCTAATACCGGTAAGATTATTAAAAAATGAATAAAGTAGTAAGCTGTGGCAACTCTAGCAATCAATAAATATAAGCCCTCTGCTGGCATTGCACCAACATAACCAAGCACTAATACATCCACCACTAGTATCCAATAAAATTGCTTGTAAAGAGGTCTAAATACAGCCGATCTAATCTTTGAAGTATCTAACCAAGGCAGTGCGGCTAAAATTAAAATTGCTGATAACATTGCAACTACACCCATTAATTTATCTGGAACTGATCTTAAGATTGCATAAAAAGGCAGTAGATACCATTCAGGAACAATATGAGCTGGCGTCACCATTGGATTTGCTTCTATATAATTATCTGCATGTCCCAGAATATTTGGTGAATAAAAAACAAAAAATGCAAAAACAATAGTAAACATTAGTAATGCAAAAGCATCTTTAATGACAATATATGGATGGAATGGCACCGTATCCTTAGAGGGTTTTTTAACGTCAATTCCCACTGGATTATTATTCCCAGGAATGTGTAAAGCCCAAATATGAAGAACTACTAATCCTAAAATTAAAAATGGAATTAAGTAATGAAGTGTAAAGAACCTTGTTAAAGTTGGATTATCTACAGAATAACCACCCCACAACCAATTTACTATTCCTTCTCCCACTAAAGGTATTGCACTAAAAAGATTTGTAATTACTGTAGCACCCCAAAAACTCATCTGTCCCCATGGTAAAACATACCCCATAAATGCTGCTGCCATCATTAAAAGATAAATTATAATTCCAATAATCCAAATTATTTCTCTTGGTGATTTATAAGATCCATAAAATAAAGATCTAAATATATGAATATATACTGCTAAAAAAAACATTGATGCACCATTTGCATGAATATATCTTATTAGCCAACCATAGTTTACATCTCTCATGATGTGCTCAACACTTTCAAAAGCCATATCAGCATGGGCAATGTAGTGCATAGCTAAAGTTAAACCTGTAACTATTTGTGTAATTAAACAAAAAGTTAGAATTCCACCAAATGTCCACCAATAATTTAAATTCTTAGGTGTTGGGTAATCAGTTAAATGACTAGCAAGTGATAAAAGTGGAAGCCTGTCATTAAACCATTTTCCAAATTTTGAACTGGGAACGTACTCGTGATCACTCATAATTATTTATTATCCAATTTTAATTGTGTTGCTATTAACGAATTCATATTTTGGAACTTCCATATTTGTTGGAGCAGGACCTTTTCTAATTCTTCCAGAGATATCGTAGTGTGAGCCATGACAAGGACAAAACCAACCATTGTAGTCTCCTTTATCATTTAAGGGGACACATCCTAAATGAGTACAGACACCTAGCATAACTAACCACTCTGGATCTTTTGCTCTATCTTCATCTCTTTGAGGATCTTTTAAATCTTCCATCTTAACGGCTCTTGCTTCTGCTACTTCATCAGGAGTTCTTCTTTTAATAAAAACTGGTTTTCCTCTCCAGAGTACAGTGATTGTTTTCCCAGGCTGAACTGAACTTACATCAACTTCTGTGCTAGCTAATGCTTTAACAGAGGCATCTGGATTCATTTGGTCAATTAAAGGCCAAACAACCGCTCCCACCCCAACAGCGCCAACAGCATACGAGGCTGTAAATAAAAATTCTCTTCTTTCAGGTTTTTTTTCTGACATCTTTTATTTTTTGTATATTGTTATTTATTATATGATTTCATATAAGAAAAAAGTTTTTTTTCTACTGAAACAATGACACACAAACTATGACTTTAAGACCTAAAATAGCCTTGTATGAGCCGGATATTCCTCAAAATACAGCTGCAATTATTAGAACCTGTGCGTGTCTTGGTGCTGACTTAGAAATTATTGAACCATGCGGATTCTTATTTAGTGATAAAAGATTTAAAAGAGTTGTTATGGATTATATGGATGAAAAATACATAAAATTTTATCAAAGTTCAGAGGAGTTTTTTAAATCAAAAAAGAATGAGAGAGTAATATTGTTAACAACTAAATCAGCAGACTCTTATACTGCCTTCAAATTTGAGAGTAATGACACGCTATTATTTGGAAGAGAAAGTGCTGGTGTACCAGATCATGTTCATAATTCTATTAAGCATAGGTTGAAAATACCCATGATGGACAATAAAAGATCTTTAAATATAGCCTCATCAGTTGCTATAATTCTTTCAGAAAATTTAAGACAAACTAACTTTAACAAATAATGGATAAAGAAATTAAAAAAAAACTTGCTTCTAATTGGTTTAAGTTACTGCAGAACACAATTTGTAACGATATTGAAAAACTAGAAGGTAAAAAATTCAAATTTAAATCTAAAACTTGGAATAGAAATGAAATTAAAGATGAAGGTGGTGGAGAGTTTAGAGTTTTAAAAAATGGTAAAATTTTTGAAAAAGTTGGTGTAAATTTTTCAGAAGTGCGTGGAAAATTTTCAAAAGAAATGAGTAAAAAAATTCCAGGTGCCTCTAAAGATCAAAACTTTTGGGCATCCGGAATTTCTATTGTAATGCATATGAGAAATCCTCATGTTCCAGCAATTCACTTTAACACAAGGTTTATCTATACAACGCATGGATGGTTTGGTGGTGGTATGGATGTAACACCTTGTATTCAAGATCTTAAAGAAAAAAGCTTTCTTCATAGCGAATTAAAAAAAATGTGTGATCGACATGATAAAAAATTCTATAAAAAATATAAAAAGTGGTGTGATGAATATTTTTATTTACCACATAGAAAAGAAACAAGAGGGATTGGTGGTATTTTTTTTGATTACAAAAAAAATGATTGGGAGAAAGACTTTAAATTTGTAACAGATCTTGGAGTTACCTTTCAAATATTATTTAACTCAATAATACAATTGAAACACAAAAAGAAATGGACTGTAAAAGAAAAGGAGATACAATATATCAAAAGAGGTAGATATGCTGAGTTTAACTTACTATATGATAGAGGGACAAAATTTGGTTTACAAACAGGTGGTAATGTTGAGGGAATATTAATGTCTTTGCCTCCAATAGCAAAATGGAATTAAAATGGAAAAAGAACCAATAACAGCTGCCGGACTTGAAGTTTTAAAAGAAGAGCTAATTTTTTTAAAAGAGAAAAAACGTCCACAGATAGTAGCTGCAATATCTGAAGCAAGATCACATGGGGATTTGAAAGAGAATGCTGAATACCATGCTGCAAAAGAAGAACAATCTCATAATGAAGGAAGAATAGTTCAGATTAATGATAATATCGCAAGAGCAAATGTAATCGACGTAACCAAAATGAGTAATGATGGAAAAGTCATCTTTGGCTCAACTGTAGATTTAGAAAATTTAGATACTAAAGAAAAAATTACCTATAAAATAGTTGGAAAAGATGAGGCTGACCTTCAAAAAAAACTGATATTTTTTCAATCACCAATAGGTAGAGGTTTAATTGGAAAAAACAAAAATGATTTAGTTGAAATTAAAACTCCAGCAGGTGTAAAAAACTTTGAAATTAAAGATGTAAAGTACGTTTAATTACTTGCTATTTTTTGAACTTCTTTATCTGAAATTTTGAAGTCGTTACTAATCCAGACTTCTTCTATTGCTTTTAGCTTCTGTCCCAACTCTCTTCCCTCAGGAACTAGATATTTTTCCATCAAGGTATTTGCTTTAAATGGCATAATAGGCATTTCTTTTTTCTTAAAAATTTCAATTAATTTAATTAACTTATTGTTTACTTTTTTGGATTTAAAAATCTTAAAATAAAGAACATCTAATAATGCCTCTCTACCATTATAATAAAAAAATTTGTTCAAATTTTTTTCTAGAAAAGTTTGGCTAGTATTTTTTTCTAAATTAAACTTATTTAAAAATATAAGTCTTTTTTGATCTTTTTTAGATAAATTGAATTTATAAATAAAATAATCCACATTATCAGTTCCATCAATAATCATTAAAGATAATAAGAAAATAAAATCTACTTCAGAAAAGTTTTTTTTTGCAAAACTATTCATTTTATTAAATAGAGAAATGTTTTTAATTTGTGGGAAAATAAGATTTATAATCTCTAAACAATCTTTATCTTTAGTTAACTTTAAAAAACCATCGGATTTTAATAATTTTTGAAATTCATCTATTAATCTTTCTGAGGAAATACTTGAGACACCACTTAAGTTTTTTTTAATTACTTTAATAACTTTTGGATCATGACTATGTTTGGAATAACTAAGAAAAAATCTAACATATCTTAACACTCTTAAATAATCTTCTTTAATTCTTGTTTCTACATTTCCAATGAAGTTAATTTTTCCATTTTCTAAATCTTTTTTTCCATCAAATGGGTCAAATAAACTTCCTTCAATATCCGCATAAATAGAATTGATAGTAAAATCTCTTCTAGAAGCATCATCTTTCCAGCTATCAGAAAACTCTACTTTTGCATGTCGCCCATCTGTATCAACGTCTTTTCTTAATGATGTAATTTCAAACTTTATGTCATTAATTAATGCTGTAATTGTTCCATGTTCTATTCCACTCTCGTAATATTTTATTTTATTTTTAGTAAGAGCCTCACATACCTCTTTTGGATTCAAATTTACCGCTAAATCTATATCGTCATATCTTTCTTTATTAATAATCTTTCTTACACATCCACCAACATAACGAATTTCACTATTGCTAGAATATGAATGAATTGCTTCAAATATTTTTGAAACCTCTATTTCTTTTTTAATATTTTTAAAGCCTAAATTTATGTAATTAAGGTTTTGTGATCTAAAAAAAATTTTATCTAATAAGTTATTCATATATGGCTGGCCCACAAGGATTCGAACCTCGGATCTCTGTACCAAAAACAGATGTGATACCACTTCACCATGGGCCAATATTAATTTCATATATCACAAAAAAAAAAAATTATATAGTTTTTGATTCAATACACCAGTGTCTAGTAAATTTTCGTTTATATTGGCTGTATGCTTTTTTGCAGGCTTTTTTGGAATGAAAATAAGCCACTATTGAAGATCCTGATCCAGACATTCTAGCAAATAGAACATTAGGTAAACTACAGAGGTAGGATTTAATTCTTTTAAGTTCTGGATATTTATTTAATGCAATTTTTTCAAGATCATTATCTAAATTTTGCAAATATTTTGCTTCAAATAGTTTTTGTTTTGGTGGGTTGAATTGAGGTTTAGAAAATGAGTTAACTTTTGAATAAATATATTTTGTAGAACATCCAAAATTAGGTTTTGTAACTAATATATAAAATTTGAACTTGTTTTTATATTTTTTTATATCTCCATTAGATAAAAGAATAGCGGATGATGGTTTTATACCTAAAATAACATCTGACCCTATCTCATTACTTATTTTTTTTAATTCATTTTTTTTTATTTCAATTATTTTTTTTTCGATAAAAAAATTTAATAAACTGGCAGCATTCATGGACCCACCTCCCATTCCTGCTTTTTGTGGAATATTTTTTATAATTTTAATTTCAAACTTTTTATTATTTAAAAGTTTTTTATTATCTAAAATTTTTAACAATTTTGAAATGGTATTAATTTTACTTATATTTTTAGAAAACTTTCCAAAAAAATTTATTTTATGCTGTTTTGTGTTACTTTCTCTTAATGTAATTGAATCATGTAAATCAATAAAAGAAATTAAACTTTCAATGTTGTGAAGCTTTGATTTTTTACCAGTAACATTTAATGCTAAATTTATCTTTGCGTAGGACTTGATCTTAAAACTATTCATAATTTAGGATTTTTTTAATCCCTCTATTAATTTATTTTTAATAGTTTTTTTCATAGTATCTTCAGTCTCATCTAGATTTAAAACAGCTTGCCAAAAATACCTTGCCTGAATTTTTCTATCCAGTTGCCAAAGAATATCTCCGTAATGATCGTTAACTATTGGATCCTGAGGCATTAATTCAACTGCTCTTTTAAGAAAATTTTCTGCCTTCTCGTATTCTTCAACTAAGTAATAGGCCCAACCGATTGAATCAATAATATATGGATCGTTACTTCTAACTGCATAAGCTTGTTCAAGCATTTTAAGAGCAGTATCAATTTTATGTCCTCTTTCCAGCCATGAATAAGCTAAATAATTCAAAACATAAGCATCATCTGGATTAGCTTCAAGAGATTCTAATAAGTCTTTATCTGCTTTTATATAATCTCCAGATCTCTCATAACTGCCTCCACGCCTATATAATATCTCAGCATATAACTCAGAATTAACTTCTATTTTTAGAATTATTTGATCATAAAAACTTATTGCCTTAGTGTATTTTTTTGCATTTTTATGCATATTTGCAATATCAAATATAATTTTTTTATTTGGGTTTTTAATTGCTTTAAATTTATCATTGATAAAGTTTAGAGATTTTTTTTGATCAGATTTTTTTAAAATAATTTGAGACTCTTTTTTTAACTTAAACCAATAATAAAATTCATGTTTTTTATCAAATACTTCAAGAGTTTTTAATGTATTTGCGTAATCATTACTCAAATAATAATTTTCAGCTAATAGAGACAAATTGAAAATAAATTTAGGATTTAAATAGTTTGCTATGTTTAAGTAAAAATTGGATTTTTCATAATCCTTCTGAGTGGAATAGAGATTTGCTATTAGAAAAAATAGCTCACTAACGATATCGTTCGAGTTCGTGCATGAAAAAATATCTTGAAAATTATCTAAGTTTTTATCTTCTATCCATTTTTTACCTTGAGAAATTAATACTGATGAATTTAAGTAATCAAAATTATTAGTAATTTCTTTTGCCTCTTCATAATTATTATTCTCAATTAGATAATCAATAAAAAAAAATGCATACCTTGAATAATCAGCATCGTTTTCTGAATTAATCAATTTATCAAAATATCTCTCAGTATTTTTATCATCTAAATAACATCGTTGAAAAACTTCATTAATAAATGAAAAATTTCCAAATGTATTTTTTTGCTTTATTATTTTTTTTTCTTCAAAAACAGATAAATATTGTTTGAAGGTTTCTGCAATGATTAAGGAAAATCTATCATTATTAATAAATTCATATGATCTATCGATATAAACTTTACTTTTTTTAAAGTTTTTTTTCTTTAAACTATCAATTGCTAGTAATAAATTAGCTTGAAAAAAGTCAGAGTTGTTTTTTGTTGAGCTCTGTTTAACTTGATTAATTGCTTTCTTAACTTTGCCATCAAGAACTAATGAAAATACATACCTCTCTAGGTAAGTGTCATGCTGTTTTATTAATATTTTTGATGAATTAAAAAATTTTAAAGCTTCCGTATTATCTAGATTTTCATAAGCTACAATTCCTGAAAAATAATTAGACAAATACCTCACATTAAAATCCTTTAAACTGCTATTTTTTGAGTATAATGGATTCTGATAAAGTAATAATATTAAAAATAATTTAAAAAACTTTACCAACATTTGACCATTCTATGTCTAAAAAAGTAATAAATCAAAATACGAATTATGACTCTGAGTTTTTAAACTCTACTGGATCTGACTTTATTTTTGATGAAAACCCAATCAATAGACTAGAAAATACTAGTAATGATTTAAAAAAAGATCTGAGTATTCAAAAAATAGATAAAGTTAAAGAGCTTACGGATCTTAAAGAGCAAATAAACTCAATTAGCGATTGTAACTTAAAAAATAATTCAAAAAAGATGGTTTTAGGAGATGGAAATATTAATAGCCCAATAATGATAATTGGTGAAGCCCCAGGCGTTGAAGAAGATAATGCCGGATTAACTTTTATGGGTGAAGTGGGAGATCTTTTAAAAAAAATGCTAATTGCAATAAACATTGAAAAACAAAATATTTATACAACATATGCTGTAAACTTTAGGCCCCCTGAAGATCGAAAACCAAACTCTACAGAAATTAAAAGATATTCTCAATTTTTACAAAAACATATTTCAATAATAAATCCTAAAATAATAATTCTTATGGGTAGTACTGCTATGGAGTCTTTAACAGGTTTAAATAGTAAAATTTCTATTGAGAGAGGAAAATGGAAAGAAGTAATTGTAAAGAATACAAGTTACAACGTTATTATAACTTTTAACCCCTCTTATCTTTTAAGAGTTCCTGAAAATAAAAAACATTCATGGGATGACTTAAAAAAGATTAAACAAAAAATCTTAGCACTAAAACTAACAGTTTAATGAAAATCTTAGCGGGTGTTGATGAGGTTGGTAGAGGAAGCTTAATTGGACCTGTTTATGCAGCAGCAGTCATATTAAATAATTCTATTGATAAAAAATTATTAAAAGATTCAAAAACTTTAACAAAAGACAAAAGAGAAGAGCTTGAAAAATATATTAAAAAAAATTCTATATGGGCTATAGGTCAGGCGTCGACTAAAGAAATTGAAAAAATTAATATATTGCATGCAAGTTTACTTGCAATGAAAAGGGCTATTCTTAAATTAAAAACAAAACCTTCACTTGTTTTAATTGATGGCAACAAACTGCCTGACCTAAAAAACTATAAATTAGAATACGTAATTAAAGGAGATCAAAAAATTCCAAGCATTTCTGCTGCATCAATTATTGCAAAAGTCAGTAGAGATAAATTTATTACAAAACTTTCAAAAGAATTTAATAATTATGGGTGGGATACAAACTCTGGTTATGGAACTAAAGAACATTTAAAAGCAATTAAGCAATTTGGTATTACCAAATATCACCGTAAAACATTTTCACCTATTAGTGATCTTCTATAAATCTCACTAAGAACAACACAAGATCTGGTTGTTTAAGAAATAATAAACACAAATTGAATCCATTTAATTCAATCACAGGTTGACCCTAGAATCCTTTTGGAGTCTAATTGTTTTGTAAAAAATGGATAACAATTTTAAAAATAAGATTATTAATGGTGACAGTCTCGAGGAATTAAAAAAAATTCCTGACGAAACCTTCGATCTTGTTTTTGCTGATCCACCATATAATTTACAACTAAGAAATTCACTAACAAGACCAGACAGAACTAAAGTAAGTGCTGTTAATGATAAATGGGACCAATTTGAAAGCTTCAAGAAATATGATGAGTTTACAGTAGCTTGGCTTTCAGAGTGTAGAAGAATATTAAAAAAAGATGGAGCTATTTGGGTTATAGGAAGTTACCATAATATTTTTAGAGTAGGAACTGCAATACAAAATTTAGGATTCTGGATTTTAAATGATGTTATCTGGAATAAGAATAACCCGATGCCTAATTTCAGAGGAACAAGGTTTACTAATGCTCATGAAACTTTAATTTGGGCGTCCAAAAGTGAGAAGTCAAAATATACTTTTAATTATCAATCTTTAAAATGTTTAAATGACGATCTTCAAATGAGATCTGATTGGAATTTACCTATTTGCAATGGAGCTGAAAGATTAAAGAAAAATGGTAAAAAAGTTCACTCTACTCAAAAACCTGAATCTTTATTACATAGAGTTTTATTATCGTCTTCTAACAAAAATGATCTAATTTTAGATCCATTTTTAGGGTCTGGAACCACTGCAACAGTTGCAAAAAAACTAGGTAGAAATTATTACGGTATAGAGAAAGAAAAAAAATATTTTAAGGCAGCTGAACAAAGACTAAAAAATACAAAACCTATTGAAGATGATTTTTTAGACACTCTTAAAAATAATAGGTCTAAACCAAGAATACCTTTTGGATCATTAGTAGAGCTTGGAATAATAAAACCTGGAACAAGTATTTTTGATAATAAAAAAAAAATTATAGCAAAAATTATGGCTGATGGAAGTATCAAACATAATCAGGCTGAAGGATCTATTCACAAGGTAGCAGCAACCATTCTTGGAACAGAAAGCTGTAACGGCTGGACTTATTGGCATTGCAATGTAAATGGTATCAGTGTTCCAATAGATATTTTAAGACAAAGATTAATTTCTAATAGTTAATTTTTATAAATCTTACCTACATAACTATTAATAAATCTTTTATTTTTAACTAAATATCTCATTAGTAAATTTCTAATAAAAATCATTAATGGATTGGAAAGATGAAAGACAAAGTAATTAAATTTTGATTTTCTATCAATCATCTTTGTTCTTTTAATTCTTTCTTTATTGAAATGATCACTTCCATTTTCAAAATTTTTATATAGTTCATGAGCAACCTCTATTGATTGGGATGCACCTTGAGCAAAAGTTGGTGGAAAAGTAAAAAAAGCGTCTCCAATAATATAAGTATTTTTATTTTTAGGCTGAAATATTTCTGTGCTCACAAATACAGGAAAACACTTAATATTTTTTAAATTTTCGACGATATTACGATCTACTTGTTTTGATATTTCAAATAAAGTAGATGAAACGAACTCATCACTATTAAATAAACTATAATTAACTAATTCATTACTATTTAGTTTTTTCCTAAGAATAGTAACAAAGTTAAACTGACCATTTTGGTCAACTGGGTACACTACTGAGTGCAAATTAGACCCTAAAAATAAAGATATGTTATTATGATCAATATCCTGAAGGTCATTTTGATCAATATTTCCTCTTACAGCAATTGAGTTAAAATACCTTGGTTTGATTTCTTTATTAGTAATTAATGATCTAGTTTTTGAAAATGCTCCATCAGATATAATTAAATAATCACATTCTATTGATGACTTATCTTCAAAAATTACTTTAGTAATTTCTGATGCACTTTGAATTTCAATAACTTTTTTATTAAAATTTATTAGATTACTTGGAATTTTATTTCTTAAGAAATCTATTAATGTAAATCTTTGTAAAGTCGTATACTTATTTTCAGCGCTATTAAAAGCCGATATATCTAAATCACATATTTTATTTTTATTTTTTAAAGAATAAAAATTAACTCTATTTGGAAAAAACTTTTCCTTAAAATTAATATTTTGAAAGCCAATTTTATTTAATAATTTAACACTATTAACAGAAAGCTGAATACCATATCCTTTTTCTAAAT
>CAJQRR010000053.1 GCA_905612385.1 uncultured Candidatus Pelagibacter sp. | reverse complement strand
TGTATCTTTCTGGAGACAGTGACCTATTCTTATTAAAAAAAAATAGTAATAAAAAAATCAAATTTGAATTTGAGGAAATTTTTTCATCAAGAATAAATAATAAAAAAAAGATATTTATTAAAAATAATGAGAAAATTGTAGGAAATTATGCTGAACGTTTTTTTGGCGTTAAAGATATTTTAGTTGATAATTTTAAAGATTTTAAAAATAAATTGTTATTTGCAAGCTCTCTTCAATATAATGAGTCAAATGATTGTTATACTGTTGGGGTTTATTATTCAGAAATAATAAATACTAATGCCTTTGAGATCTCTAAGTGGAAAAGTATTTTTTCAACTAAAAAATGTTTGACAGTTGATCTGACAACTAATCCTAGATTTGCTGCTGCATCAGCTGGGGGAAGATTAATTAAAATAGACGAAGACCACGTATTGTTAAGCATTGGTGACTTTTATGCCGATGGAGTTAATGGTCCAGCAATGAGTCAAGATCTCTCTAATATGTATGGGAAAACAATAAAGATTAATATTAAAAATTTGAATTATGAAGTTTTTAGCTATGGACACAGAAATCCGCAGGGATTATTTATAGACAAAAATAATAATATTTTCTCAACAGAACATGGCCCAACTTATGGAGATGAGCTTAATTTAATTTTTCAAAATAATAATTATGGATGGCCTATAGCAACGTATGGAACTAACTATAAATCTTCCGATGCTTATGTTAAAGATGCAAATGATAATAAAAAAGAATGGCCTCTAGATACAACTAACAATACTCACAATTCTTTTTCTAAGCCATTATTTTCCTGGGGTAACACTATTGGAATTTCTAATTTAATTGTTTATGAGAATAACTACTTTCCCAAATGGAATAAAAATTTAATTGTTTCAACATTGGCAAGCAATCAACTTATTAGAATGATTTTTGATGATAAAAAAAAGTCAATAATTTACAAAGAAAACATTAAACTAGATAAAAGAATAAGAGATATAATTGAGATGTCTGATGGAAGAATAGCCTTATTAACTGATAGAGGAAAAAAACTAAATGAAAATCCTGAAATTATTATTATTAGCAAAAAAGAGCATTAGGTTAAATTAATTAAAAAATTTTACTTATTAAACTTGTTCAATTATAAATATTAGCATAATACACATGGAATTAATTAATGCCCTCGTGGTGAAATTGGTAGACACAACGGACTTAAAATCCGTGCCTTTTTGGAGTGCCAGTTCGAGTCTGGCCGAGGGCACCATTAGATGAGAAACAAGGTATATTTAGTTTTTGATAGAACAAAAGCCTCTTTAAAGGTTAAATCAATCTTAATTAAAAAAGTTAATATTACAACTTTAAGAAAATCTAATATAATAATTGTGCTCGGTGGTGATGGCTTCATGCTTCAAACTCTAAAAAAATTACATAAGTTTAAAAAACCTTTTTATGGAATTAATTCTGGAAATTATGGTTTTTTGATGAATAAGTTTTCTAATGAAAACATTATTAAAAATTTAAATATTTCAAATAGTATAAAAATTTATCCTTTACAAATGACTGTTACCAATAATAATAATCAAATAAAAAAATCGATAGCTATTAATGAGATTTCTATTTTGAGACAAAGCAAGCAAGCATCATCAATTTCTATTACTGCTAATAAGAAAAACATTATTAAAAATCTAATCTCTGATGGTGTGCTAGTTTCAACACCAGCAGGAAGCACGGCCTATAATTTATCAGCACATGGGCCAATTCTAAATCTGGATTCAAGAAAACTAGCAGTCACACCTATTAGCCCTTTTAGACCCAGAAGATGGAAGGGCACAATAGTTAGTGATAAATCTAAAATCTTAATAAAAAATTTAGATACAAATAAAAGACCTATTAGTGCTGTTGCGGATAATTTTGAAGTTAGAAACGCTAAGATAATTAAAATTCAAGCAAATAAAAAAATTAGCTTTGAATTATTGTACGATAAAAATAATAGTCTTCATAAAAAAATAAAGATTGAACAAACACGAAAAGAAACTTCAAATAATTAACTAAAAATTATCTGTACTGCTCAGCACACATCTTTTCAGCTACAATAGATAACTCTGCTGCAATTATTTGGTGAACGTATTGATTTTATTGAGTGATGGTGCCCCCGCACGGAGTCGAACCGCGGACCTATTGATTACAAATCAATAAGCTAACTAATTATCCTTTCATTAACTATTGATACTACTTACTTCTAGACTCCCGTCAAGTTGCTTCAACAATTATCACTTCAATATCACTTCACTAGATTTTATTGTATATTGCCTGTTTGAGCATCACATTTATAATGTTCTAAAAACTTTTTATTTCTATAATCATATTTAGACATTGTCATAGTAGGCTCTGTCTCTCCTTCAAATACGATCAGTTGAAAACCTAATTCATAATCTGCAAATCTTGCAGTCACTTGATTTTCACCGATATCTAATTTGCTGGCCTTTATCATAACAAACTCATTCTTTGCTTTATCAAAGTATTGAAGTCCTACTGCTTGTAATGTGAATTTCAAAGGATCATAATTCCTTCCAAAGACTGATTTCATATTAAGACATGAAATATTCAAACCTTGGTCAGCATTTGAGATTGTTGGTAATAGCAATAAGACAATTATAAGAATTCTTAACATTATCTAACTATCCAAATGATTAATAGTTTCACAGAGCTTATTGGCCTCTAATACAGAGGGCACAAGCTTATCTAGCTTCCAGTTGTTAGTAGTTATATCAAAATACTTGGCAGCTTTAAAATCAATACCATCCACTATTTCAATTTCATACTTATTCTCTTTCTTATAAAAATTGTTTAAACGATGGATGTATTCTTTAACTGGAAACTCTCCCAAGGAAAAGGTAACTCTAAACCCAATTAAAAAGGGATTAACTGCATCAACTTTAGCAGTTAGATTTTCTCCATTAATTTTAATTGGAATATTTTTACCCTCTAGTTGATATATATCACCAGGTTTTTCATAAGTGACAAAGGTAAAATTATTATAGACAGTTTCACAATTTTCTCTTGATCCAATAAAGAAATTTAAACTATCACCATGAACTACTTCACCACTAACCCTTGCATAAGATAGAGTTTCATACCTATCTATCGTCCACTCTTCTTCAGCTTGAGCTTGGTAGGCAATTATCATTAAAAAAAGTATTAAGTGTGCCGAAACAAAAATAAGGAACCGCTTCAAGACTTGAGCTCCGCATTTACTCCAATTTTTTTAAGGGTTCTTATTATTTTGTCCCAAATAATAGAATTATGTTCACTAGGATTTATTTTGAATTGAAAGGTTTGTTTATAGACTGGGCTGCAGTTATCGTAAGCTATATAAGCGCTTACATGACAGTATTTATTAATACGGTCTATTTCCATATATTAGAACTCCTATAATTGGTTGTATTTTTGATTGTTAGTAATTTGTAGTTGGTAATGGTTTCACTCCTCTTCCAATGAAGAGGTCTACGTAAAGAGGAATTTAAGGAAAAAAAACGTAAACGCGAAAAAAGGAATGAAATCCAATGCATGATTCTATTTAAATCATTAGTGTATGTTTAAATCTTGCTGCAATAATGTTTAATTTGTGAAGTCAGAATCAGATAGTAAAGTTTGATTGATTTTGTTAGTCTAAAAATCATGCCGTTAAAAATAGAGTCTCAATCTAATTTTATCCAAGAACTCTGCAAATATTATATGGAGTTTCTTAAAGATGGTTTTAAATCAAATAGATTTCCAAAAAGATATATCAGGTTAAATGAAAAAAATTATAAGATAGGTATTGATTTATCTAAATATGAAAAATTTAATACTTATATTAAAAAATTAATTAATAAAGATACAAATTTTCAAAATCCAATCACAATCAAAAAAGGTGAATATAGCGTTAAACTGAATAACACAGCACAAGATTTAATAAAAAAATTAGTAAAAAAAATAGATGAAAAAGATATAGAAAAAATTGTTAATTTAGCCAATAAAACAATAAAAGAATTTTCAGTTTCACATAGA
Organism: uncultured Candidatus Pelagibacter sp.; assembly: GCA_905612385.1. The sequence goes on along the minus strand of CAJQRR010000053.1, from coordinate 254 downwards.
AATAAAGCAGATGAAGCTTACGATCAAATTGTAGATATTATTAAAAAGGATCTAATAAAAATAGTTATTCAGCCAATTTCAGAAAAAATTGAACCACTAATTGGTAGTCAGAGCAATTTTGAATTAGAATCACTTTGGACCGTAGAACAGAATATTTCTGAATTAATATTAGACCCTCTAGTTGAGGGTATACCCTCAATATTTAATGATATTTTAGCAGATAAAAAAAATAAACCTAAAGAACAAATCGCAGA
>CAJQRR010000052.1 GCA_905612385.1 uncultured Candidatus Pelagibacter sp. | reverse complement strand
AACAAACCTTCTATTTCAAAAAGAAAAATTTGAATTTAATAAAGATATACTAAACCAATTAGATAAAAATGAATTTAACCAAGCATCATTTGATAAACTTGGAAATGGTGAAGTTGAAAAAACTCAATTAAATTCAATTAAGGACATTAATAAATTTGAAAATAATTCTGTTAAAATTTTATATACACTACCAATTAACACATTTACTCTAATTGCTGATAGAGAAGACAACATATTCATAGCTAAGGTTATGAAATTTGAAGATACTAAAATTTCTCCAGATTCAAATATGTTTAATGCAATCTCTAACGAAGCGAGTGCAGAAAATAGAAACGGAATATTAAAATCATACGATTATCTATTAAATAGCAAATACAAGGTTACAGTTAACGAAAAAACCCTTGATAGAGTAAAAAATTACTTTAGATAATGTTAAATCGAAACTTTAATGATTTTAAGTTTCAGCACAAAAAAAACAAAAATCAAATTTTATACACTTCTAGGAAAACACAGAATGATCGTGAAGTTTTAAATTTAATAGATAATTTTCTTAATGAGAAAAACAGCTTTATTTTTGAATCTGTTGAGAAGGGAAAGATAAGGGGCAGATATACTATATTCGGCAAAAATCCTGATAAAATTTGGGAATTTAATAATAAAAACTCTTATTTAATTACAAATAAAGCTAAAAAAAAAATTAAAGGAGATCCAGACAAAATTATTGAAAAAATAATAGAAAACTTCAAGTTCAAAACGCCAGTTGGACTGCCTCCTATTTGCTCATTAATATCTGGGTATTTTTCTTACGATTCTATTAGATACATCGAAAAAATTCCTAACAAATGTAAGAATGATTTAAAACTCCCTGACGTACGACTCTTAAGGCCAAGAACATTGGTTATCCACGATAATTTAAAAAAGAAGATTTTTTATATTATAAATACATTTGGTGATGAAAAAATTTCAAATTATAAAGTAAAATATTTAGAAATTGAAAGTGAAATAAATGATCTGTTAATTCAGGCTTCTATAGAAAAAAATAACTCTTATAAAGCGACTAAAACTAATATTAAAGTTAGATCTAATACGACTAAAAACAAGTTTTTAGAAATGGTCAATAGAGCCAAAAAATACATTAAAATTGGTGATATTTTTCAAGTAGTTTTAAGTCAAAGATTTGAAGCTAAATTAACTAAAAGACCCCTAGAAATTTATAAGAAATTAAGAACTACCAACCCCTCTCCTTTTATGTACTTTTTTAATTTTAAAGATTTTCAAATAATTGGAGCCAGTCCAGAAATTTTAGTTAGACTAAGAGATAATAAAATTACAGTTAGACCTATAGCGGGAACGCGACCTAGAGGCAAAAACACAAAACAGGATAATTTTTTTGCAAAAGATTTATTACAAGATAAAAAAGAGCTTTCAGAACATTTAATGTTACTTGATTTAGGGAGAAACGATGCTGGCAAGGTATCAAAAATTGGAACTGTTAAAGTTACAGAGAGCTTTATGATAGAAAAATATTCCCATGTAATGCATATAGTATCTAATGTAATGGGAGTTTATAATAAAAAATATTCAAGATTTAAATCATTACTTGCTGGTTTTCCAGCTGGGACTGTTTCTGGTGCTCCTAAAATTCGAGCCATGGAAATAATTGACGAACTAGAAACGACCAGAAGAAAGGTATATGCAGGAGGCATAGGTTATTTCTCTGCTAATGGTGAGTTTGATACCTGCATAGCCTTAAGAACGGCTGTTGCAAAAAATAAAAAATTTTATGTACAAGCAGGCGCAGGTATTGTTGCCGATAGTAATCCAATTAAAGAATATGAAGAAACCGTTAATAAAGCAAAAGCATTACTGGGTGCTCTTAAATAATGAAAATTATATTAATTGATAATTATGATAGCTTTACATTCAATTTATATCACTACCTATCATCTCTAAAAGTTAAAGTTGACGTTGTAAGGAATGATAAAATTACTGATAAACAAATAGTTAACAAAAATTATGATAAAGTTGTCATATCACCAGGTCCTGGGAATCCAGACCAATCAGGAAATTGTATTAAAATAGTTCAAGCCCTTTATAAAAAAATTCCAATACTTGGTGTATGTTTAGGTCATCAAATTATTGGACAAGTATTTGGTTCAAAAATTATTCAAGCTAAAAAATTAATGCATGGAAAAACTAGTATAATTGAGACATATAGAACTGGAATTTTAAAAAACCTCCCTTCCAAATTTGTTGCCACAAGATATCACAGTCTAATTATTGATAAAAAAACACTATCTAAAGAGCTTGAGATTACAGCACAAACTAGAGATGGGCTTATAATGGGTGTAAAACATAAAAGATATAATGTTCATGGTGTTCAATTTCACCCTGAAAGTATAAAAACTATTATTGGTATCAAAATATTAAAAAATTTTATTAATTATAAGAACTAATGAAAAAATTTATTGAAAAGCTAAAGGGTAAACAAAATTTATCCTTTAATGAAAGTAAAGATGCTTTTGAAATGTTGATGCTAGGTAAAATTTCTGATGATGAAATATTTGATTTTTTAACTCTACTGTCGGCAAAAGGTGAGGTTGCGGATGAGATAGCTGGTGGTGTTTACGTTTTAAGAGATAAGTCTAAAAGGGTTAACGTTAAAGACTGTATTGATACATGTGGGACTGGTGGTGATGGAATGAATACGCTCAACATATCAACAGCTTCAGCTCTGTTATTAGCTAGTATGGGAGTTAAAGTAGCAAAACATGGAAATAAAGCAGTTTCATCTAAATGTGGATCTGGTGATGTTTTGGAAGCTTTAAATATCAAGATTGATTTAGAACCTAAAGATATAGAAAAGCAAATAAGGGAAAATAACTTTGGATTCATGTTTGCACCAAATTATCATAGTGCAATGAGGTTTGTGGGGCCAGCAAGGAAAAAAATAGGTAAAAGAACAATATTCAATATGATAGGTCCTTTAAGTAGTCCCGCCCTTGTTGAGCGACAAGTTGTTGGTGTTTATGATAAAAGATTACTTAAGATTTTTGCTGAAGCTTTAAAAAATTTAAATATAAAATTTGCTTGGATTGTGAATAGTGAAGATGGTTTAGATGAGATATCACCATATGCAAAAACAAATGTTGTTCAATTAAAGGATGGTAAAATTTCAGAAATTACTATTGATCCTAAGGAATTAAACATAGATGCAAATAAATTTGAAGATTTGTTAGGAGATGATGCTAAATTTAATGCAAATAAAATGGTTGATATATTTAAAGGTGAAGATAATGATTTTTCTAAAGCTGTTTGTTTAAATACTGCTGCTGGACTAATTGTTGCAGACAAATATTCTTCATTTAATAATGCCTATGAGAATGCTAAAAGACATATCTTGTCAGGAAAAACATATGAAAATTTAAAAATATTACAAAATGTCTGAAAATACTTTAGATAAGATAATAAAAAAAAAAATTGAAAGAGTTGATTTATTAAAAAAAACTACTCCATTAAAGCTATTAATTGAAAAAATTGATGGAAATAAATCATTTGTTAATTTTAAGGCAAAGATTCAAAACAATATTAAAGATAATAAGATTTCATTAATTGCTGAAATCAAAAAAGCCAGTCCTTCTGCTGGCATTATTATAAAGGAATATAACCCTATAGAGATTGCAGAAATTTATTACAAAAATAAAACAACATGTTTGTCAATATTAACTGAGGAAGATTTCTTTCTAGGAAATTTAATACATGTGAGTGAAGTTAAAGAAAAAATAAATCTTCCTATTCTCTGTAAAGATTTTTTTATAGATAAATTTCAAGTACCTCTTGCAAAGAGTTATGGAGCAGATGCTATATTAATTATACTAGCCGGTGTTTCTGATGATCTTGCTTTTGAGTTGTACGAAGAAGCTCTAAAATTTAATATGTCAATAATAGTTGAAGTACACACAGTTGAAGAAGCGAGAAGAGCTCTTAATTTTAAAGATGCGTTAATTGGTATTAACAATAGAAATCTTAAAACATTAAAGACAGATATAAATACAACTTATGATATCCATGATATTTTGATTAATCACTCTGGACCATTAATTTCTGAAAGTGGATTTAAAACAAAAGAAGAACTTTTGGAAATATCTAAAAATACAAATATTAAAACTTTTTTAATCGGTGAATCACTTTTGAAAAACTTGAATAATAATTCAATTTTTTCAGTTCTTTAGTCAAATAAACCTTCATTTTAAACACTTTTTAGCTATTGTTAAAATAGAAGAACACTTGTAGAACAGATTTTGTACTTTATTTGTTCTTATGCTAACTAAAAAACAAAAAAACCTGCTTTTATTTATCAACAAAAAGTTGAGAGCTTCAGGTGTGTCCCCTTCCTATGAGGAAATGAAAGATTCATTAAATTTAAAGTCTAAATCAGGAATTCATAGATTAATAAGTGCTTTAGAAGAAAGAGGTTTTATTAGAAGACTTCCTCATAAAGCAAGAGCTTTAGAGGTGATAAAACTTCCAGAAACAGCTTCTGCCAACGATATTTATAATAGTTTTTCACCAAGTGTTATTAGGGGTGGTTTGGATACAGAAAGTAACAATGTAAATGAAATGGAAATACCTGTTTTAGGAAGTATTGCTGCAGGTACTCCTGTTGAGGCAATACAGAATGAAGTCTCTAGAATAGCTCTTCCAAGTAACCTTGAAAAAAATGGTCAGTATTTTGGACTTAAAGTTCAGGGTGATTCAATGATTGAAGCTGGTATCAATGAAGGTGACACAGTTATTATTAGAAGATCTGACACTGCTGATAATGGTAAAATTGTTGTGGCTTTAATAGATGAACACGAAGCCATGTTAAAAAGAATTAGAAGAAAAGGCAAAACAGTTGCCCTCGAGAGTGCGAATAGAAACTACGAAACTAAAATATTTGGCCCTGATAGAGTAAAAGTTCAAGGTGTTCTAGTATCTTTATATAGAAACTTTTAAGAAAATAGTCTAAAAATTACACATGTCCAATGTTGCAACAAGATTTGCTCCCTCACCTACTGGTGCCCTTCATATTGGTGGTGTAAGAACTGCTCTATTTTGCTGGTTGTTTTCAAAAAATAGAAAGGGAACTTTTCATTTAAGAATTGAGGACACGGACAAGGAAAGATCTAAAGATGAACATAAAGATCAAATTATAAAATCATTAAAATGGATTGGTATAGAGCATGATGGTGAACTATATATTCAATCAAAAAAAATTAATGATCACATAGTTGTTGCAAATGATCTACTTAAAAATGGTCATGCTTATAAATGCTACTGTTCTACAGAAGAAATAGAAGATCAAAAGAAAAGAGCTAGACAAAAAAAACTTCCTTACACTTATAATGGAAAATGTAGAGAATTGAGTGAAAGTGAGGCTCCAAAAGATGTTCATCCAGTTGTAAGATTTAAAAGTAAAATTGAAGGCTCCTCAATACTAAAAGACTTAGTACAAGGAGATGTTGAAATAGAGAATATCACAATAGAAGATTTTATCATTCTAAGAAATGATGGAACACCGACATACAATCTTTCAGCAACAGTAGATGATCATCAAATGAACATGACGCATATAATTAGAGGTGACGATCATAAGATTAATACATTCAAACAGATGCAAATATATTTAGCTATGAAATGGGAAGTTCCTTTTTTTGCTCACATTCCATTAATACATACTATTGAAGGAAAGAAACTATCAAAAAGAGATAATGCATCAACATTAGATGATTATTCTAAGATAGGAATAATGCCTGATGCTTTAAGAAATTACTTATTAAGGTTGGGCTGGTCTTATCAAGATAAAGAAATATTTACACTAGAGGAAAGCATTGAGCACTTTAACTTAGAAGGAATTGGTAAATCTCCATCAAAGCTAGATATGAGTAGAATATTATCTATGAATGAACATTATATTAAAACCATTAATGAAAATGAACTTTATGATCATCTTGTCAAATATTGTGAAATTTATAAGGAAAAAATTAAACCAGAAAAAGAGGTTAAAATTAAATCTTCATTAACTTTTCTTAAAAATAAAGCAAAAACTTTGGAGGATATATTTAATAATGCAAAATATATAATTTTTGATGATGTAAAATTTGAAGATAAAGATTTAGAATTAATTGATGACAAAGCAAAAGGTATTATTAAAGAGTTTAAAGAAAATCTAATTTCAATAAAGACATTAGACAAAGAGAACCTTGAGCCCATAGTTAATGATTTAATAAAAAAATATGAAACTAATTTTAAGGGTGTAGGTCAACCATTAAGAGTTGCTTTAACTGGATCAAAATTTGGACCTGGTTTGTATGATATAATAATTTCCCTAGGCAAAGAAGAAGTGGAAAAAAGATTAGGAAATAAGATAATTATTTAAGATTAAAGCTGCTTCACTTGATGAAGAAGATTTTGACTTAATTCCATCTAAAGTTTTTTTACAATCAATTAATTGTTTTTCAATTAATTTAGGATTTTTAAGAAAATATGTAACGGTTTTATATA
>CAJQRR010000051.1 GCA_905612385.1 uncultured Candidatus Pelagibacter sp. | reverse complement strand
AATGAAAAAAGTATTGAAATTACAGATGACGCAAACTTGTTTGTTAGAGCTGGTAAAAAAATAAAAATTATAAAAGGAGAGTTTAGTAATAATAAAATTACAGTAAACTCAGATATTAAGATTAATAATTTAATAAAATTTGGATTAGGTTTTGACGTTCATAGACTAGTGCCTAATAAAAAACTTTACTTAGGTGGTATTATAATACCCTCACCAATTGGCACTTTAGGACATTCAGATGGAGATCCTGTTTTGCATGCTGTTACAGATGCAATTCTTGGTGCTTGCTCTATGGGTGATATTGGTGAAAAATTTTCTGATAAAAATAAAAAATTTAAAAATATTAGATCTACTGTTCTATTAACTGAAATAATTCGGCAAACTAAAAAAGAAGGCTATCTAATAAATAACCTTGATATTAATATCATTACTCAAAAACCCAAAATTCAAAAATATAAAAAACAAATATCAAACTGTATTGCAAAAATCTGCAATATTTCTCTTTCACAAATTAATATAAAGGGTAAAACAACTGAAAAATTAGGTGTAATTGGTAAAGAAAAAGCTATAGCTTGTGAAGTAATTGCTTCGGTTATTAAATATGATTAAAACTTTTAACTCCCTTTTAGTAACAATGTTTGGTCTGGGTAAAATTAAATTTGCTCCTGGAACTTTTGGCTCACTTGCTACAGTGATTATTCTTTTTTATCTATTCCATATACTTAATATCTCTTCAAACATAATTCTAATTGGGTTAATTGCTATCTTTATCTATTCTTTTTATGCAGTCTCGACGCACACAAAAAATAGCATAAATAAAGATCCGGGAGAGATTGTAATTGATGAATTTCTTGGTCAATCAATACCTATTTATTTCTATGAGATTTCTCATGGAACGCAGAAGGAAGATACTGAAGCTATTATTTTTTATATATTATTTTTTTTTCTATTTAGATATTTTGATATTGCAAAACCTTTTCCAGTAAATTTTTTTGATAAGAACTTTAAGAATAGTTTTGGTGTAATTATGGATGATATTTGTGCTGGTTTATATGTTGTTCTAACAGTTGTTTGCTTCATGATCGTTAAAAGCTATGTTTTATAATGAAGAATTTAGCCAATAAAGTTGTCGAAAAATTAATTAAAAAGAAACTTAAAGTTTCATTTGCCGAATCCTGCACGGGTGGACTTTTATCAAGTTCAATAACTTCAATAAGTGGTTCTTCTAAAGTATTTAATTTAGGTATAATCACTTATTCAAATAAAGCAAAAGTTGATATTCTTAAGGTTCCTAATAAAATAATTAAGAAATATGGTGCAGTCAGCGATGAATGTTGTTTATCAATGGTTGAAAATTTAAGCAAAATTAGTAAAGCAAATATATCTATATCAATTACAGGTATTGCCGGACCTAATGGTGGAACAAAATTAAAGCCAGTCGGTTTAGTCTATATTGGTATTAAAAAAGGAAACAAAATAATAATTAAAAAAAATCTATTTAAAAATAATAATAGAATATCTATACAAAAAATAACAGTTAGTACTGTCCTTAATATAATTGATAAGATTATCTAACTTTTAGCCCAATTTATATTGTTCCAAATTCTTTCATGAAAATAATATAGAAAAATTTTAGCTATAGCTTCAATACTTCCAATAGTTGCTCCTATTAATAAGTCACCTGTTAAAGCCCATGCGATAATAAAAGTTGTTAAACTAGCAGTGATACGCCAGGTTAATGTTTTTACAATTGTTCTTTTTTGTAAGTCTGTAGTCATGATATATCTTTCTGCACATATGGTTATTTAATGATTTATTTATTATTGAATAAATTTTTAGCTCTTTTTTGAAAAGAGTCAGCTATTTTATCTAAACCATACTGAAAAGATTTACTCATTACAATATTTAAAAATTTATTTTCAATCTCAAAATCTATATCAAAAGATATCTCAGTAGAGCTGTCTTTTTCAAGAAAAACCCATTTATTATCCAAATGTTTGAGGGGTCCTTCGATATTAGTTACTTGAATAGTGTCTGTATCTTTATTAAATCTAACATCACTTTTATAAGTTGCCTTAAATGGACCCTTGCCTATTGTAAGATCTGCAATTATTAAGATTAGATTATCTTCTTCCTTTTTTTCATGAATTTTGGCATCTAGACAGTAAGGTATAAACTTTGGATAACTTTCAATATCAAGAACAAGATCAACTAATTGTTCTTTATTGCATTCAATTAATCTCTTAACTGAGGCTTTGGGCATTATATCTTTCTAATCTATTTTTTTGTAGTTGAGCAAAGTCTTCATCTGCATGGTAAGAAGATCTTGTTAAAGGTGAGGATGAAACTAATAAAAAACCTTTAGACTTTGCAATATTTTCTAGATCCTTAAATTCATCTGGATGATAATATCTCTCAAGCGGATGGTGCTTTACTGAAGGCTGCAAATATTGTCCAATTGTTAAAAAGTCTACATCAGCAGACCTTAAGTCGTCCATCACCTGAATTAATTCATCCTTACTTTCTCCAAGACCAACCATTAGTCCTGATTTAGTAAAAACTTTTTTATTAATTCTTTTTACATTTTTTAAAAGTTCTAATGAGCCAAAATATCTTGCACCTGGTCTAACTTTTAAATAAAGCCTTGGAACAGTTTCTATATTATGATTGAAAACATCTAAGTCAGCTTCTAAAATTTTTTTGTAAGAGTCACCCTTTCTTAAAAAATCCGGCGTTAAAACCTCAATTGATGTTTGAGGGTTTTTTTTTCTTGTGGCTGTAATTACATCAAAGAAGTGATTGGAACCTCCATCTTCTAAGTCGTCTCTATCAACGGATGTTATAACAACATGTTTAAGATTAAGTTTGTGAACAGCATTTGAAATTTTATAAGCCTCAAATGGATCTAAATTTTCAGGTTTGCCTGTTTTTACATCACAGAAGGCGCAAGCTCTTGTACAGGTATCACCCATGATCATAAAAGTAGCATGACGTTTGCTCCAACATTCTGTAATATTTGGACAATTAGCTTCCTGACAAACTGTTACTAAATTGTTTTGATTAACAATAGTTTTGGTTAAGAAGAATTCTTTACTGTTAGTTAATTTAGATCTTATCCAATCAGGTTTTTTTTTGATTGGATTAATTGGCTTATTAACTTTTTCTGGATGTCTTGGTTTAATTGTCATTATCTTTAATTATATAGAGGGTCTCTCCTTCTTTGCCAAACATAAATTTTTCTCTAATTAAAGTCTCAATATAATCTAGGTCTAATTTATTGCTTAATAAAGAATTTTTGAATTCAAGATCTTTAATTTTGTTAGATAAATTAGCTTTTTCAAATTGTAGGTTTATTAGAATTTCTTTTTTTTTAAAATAAGAAAAAAGGCCTCTTTCACCTTCTAAGAGGTTAAAGAAAAAATAAAGTATTAAAAAAGTAGAGATTAATAAAAAATAATTTTTTTTTAATTTCCCTAACATTAATGAATTTTACTCATAGATGCTTTTTTTCCAAGCTCTTCTTCTATACGTAATAATTGATTATATTTTGCAACACGCTCAGATCTAGCTAGAGATCCTGTTTTAATTTGATTTGAATTTGTTCCTACAGCAAGATCAGCAATAAATGTATCTTCACTGTCTCCAGATCTGTGAGAGATTATTGTCTTATATCCAATAATTTGTGCGAACTTAATAACTTCAAGTGTTTCTGACACTGTGCCAATTTGATTAAGTTTAATTAATATCGAATTTGATGAATTGTTTAAAAAACCTTTTTTTAGTCTCTCTAAGTTAGTTACATAAAGATCATCACCAACTATTTGTACATTATTAGTATGTTTCATTAATTTACTCCATGCCATCCAATCATTTTCTCCAAATGGATCTTCAATAGATTTAATTTTGTATTTATTTATTATTTTTTTGTATTCTTTAATAGACTGATCTACCGAAACAAATTTTTTTGAATGAATAGAATATTTGTCTTTCTTGATTAATTCATTTGCTGCAACATCTAAGCAAATCGAAACATCTTTGCCATTTTTAAAACCAGACTTATTAATTGCATCAACAACTAGATCTAAAGCTTTTTCATTGCTACTGATCATTGGAGCAAAGCCCCCTTCATCTCCTACAGACGTTGATAAACCCTTTTTTGCAATCAATTTTCTTAAGTTATTAATTACAACAAAACATATTCTCATAGCTTCTGAAAAACTTTTGGCTTTATCAGGTCTAATCATAAACTCTTGAATTCTTAATCCATTATTAGCATGTGCTCCCCCATTAATAATATTCATTAATGGGTAAGGTAATTTGTAATTATTCTTTACTAAAAATGTTTTGTATAAGGGTACTTTTTTGATTTTTGCAGAAAGTTTCTTAACTGCCACAGACACTGCTAAAATAGCATTAGCTCCCAAGCTTGTTTTTTGCCGGGTACCATCAAGATTAATTAAGATTGTATCAATACGTGTTTGATCATGAATATTTGCACCTCTTAATCTTTTTGAAATTTTTGTATTAACCAAATTTACTGCACCTAGAACACTTTTACCTAAATATTTTTTATTATTGCTATCTCTTTTTTCAAATGCTTCGTAAGTTCCAGTTGATGCACCTGATGGACAAATAGCTGAGGCACTTAAATTTTTTGAATAAACTTCTGCTTCAATTGTCGGGTTCCCTCTGCTATCAAAAACTTGACGAGCTCTTATCTTTAAAATCTTACTCATTTATCTTTTAATTAGATTGTCTATTTCAAATAATTGAGACAGTAATTTTTCTAATTTATCTAGCGGAACCATATTAGGTCCATCTGATGGAGCATTATCTGGGTCTTGATGTGTTTCAATAAAAACACCCGCAACACCAACTGCAACCGCAGCTCTTGCTAAATATTCAACAAACTCTCTTTGACCACCACTGGTCTCGCCTAAACCTCCAGGTTGCTGAACTGAATGTGTGGCATCAAAAATAACAGGGTAACCATTTTTTGCCATTATAGGTAGAGACCTCATGTCAGAGACAAGAGTATTGTAACCAAAGCTGGCTCCTCTTTCTGTAACTAAAATATTATTATTACCTGAGTCAGCAATTTTCTTTGTAACATTGACCATATCCCATGGTGCAAGGAATTGACCTTTTTTAACATTTATAATTTTCCCAGTTTTGGCTGCAGCAATTAATAGATCTGTTTGCCTACATAAAAATGCTGGAATTTGTAATACATCTGCATGAGGGGCTACCACTGAACATTGCTCGGCGTTGTGTATGTCAGTTAATATTGGAACATTTAATTCTTTTTTAATTTTATCAAAGATAGGCAAAGATTGTTCAAGACCCGCACCTCTTTGTCCTTTTAGACTTGTTCTGTTAGCTTTATCAAAAGATGTTTTGTAAATAAAACCCATATTAAATTTGGATGTTATTTCTTTAATTTTACCAGCCATATCCATAGCGTGTTGCTCCGTCTCAAGTTGACAAGGTCCAGCAATAATACAAATTTTGTTATTATTTGAAATTTCTATATTTCCACAATTAACTTTTATATTTTTCATTTATAATTTTTAGCAGCCTTGATAAATGATGAGAATAAAGGATGTGGCGCTAAAGGTCTAGATTTAAATTCTGGGTGAAATTGAACAGCAATAAACCATGGGTGGTTTTTTAGCTCAATAATCTCTGGTAATTTTTTATCTGGAGACAATCCTGAAAAGATAAGGTCATTTTTTTCAAATTGATCTTTATAACTAATGTTAACTTCGTATCTATGTCTGTGTCTTTCATGAATTGATTTTGATTTGTAAATTTTTCTAATCAATGAATTTTCTTTTAATCTAGCCTCATAGAGACCAAGTCTCATAGTGCCACCAAGATCTTTATCGGTTCCTTTAATCAATTTGCCATCCTTATTCCATTCAGAGATTAAACCAATGATTGGGGTTCCTCCAGATCCAAACTCACTGGATGTAGCTTTTTTTATATTTAGTTTGTTCTTTGCAAATTCAATAATGGCCATCTGCATTCCAAAACAAATTCCAAAAAAAGGAATTTTTTTCTCTCTAGCATATTTAATCGCTTCTATTTTACCCTCTGTTCCTCTTTTGCCAAATCCACCTGGTATCAGAATTCCAGAAACTCCTTTTAATTTTTTTTTAATTTCAGAAATTTTTAAGTTTTCAGAATCTATTCTCACTAAATTAATCTTTAAATTATTATCAATACCACCATGGGTTAAGGCTTCGTCTAATGATTTATAAGCATCTTTAAGTTCAACATATTTTCCAATGATTGCAATATTGATTGACTTTTTTGTGTGCAGAATAATTTTGGTGATTTTTTTCCAAGGATTTAAATTAACTTTTTTTCTTGATTTTATTTTAAAATATTCAAGTACCTGTTTATCTAAATTTTCTCTATTGAAGCTAATTGGTGCTTCGTAAATGGTTTTAACATCAACAGTTTGAATTACATTTTCTATTCCAACATTGCAGAATAAAGATATTTTTTTTCTATGCTCTAAGGGTATTGGCCTTTCAGATCTGCAAATAATAATATCTGGCTGTATACCAAGACTTCTTAATTCTTTTACAGAGTGTTGAGTGGGTTTTGTTTTTATTTCATCTGATGCTTTGAGGTATGGGACTAATGTTAAGTGAATAAATAAAGCATTTTTCTTTCCTACATCGTTAGAAAATTGTCTAATAGCCTCAACAAATGGAAGGCTTTCTATATCACCTACTATTCCGCCAATTTCACAAATTACAAAGTCTTCCTTTGATGTATCACTTTTTATAAAATCTTTAATACGGTCAGTTATATGTGGAATAACTTGAACTGTTTTTCCAAGGTATCCTCCCTTACGTTCTTTTTTTAAGACATCACTATAAATTTTTCCTGTTGTAATATTGTCAGATTTTTTTGCAGATATTCCAGAAAATCTTTCATAATGACCTAAATCTAAATCTGTTTCTGCACCATCATCTGTTACAAAAACTTCACCATGCTGAAAAGGACTCATCGTTCCTGGATCAACATTTAAATAAGGATCTAATTTTCTTAAACGTACATTAAAACCCCTAGATTGTAATAAGTAAGCAAGAGAAGCTGAAGAAAGACCTTTTCCTAATGAAGAAACCACACCACCGGTGACAAAAATAAATCGCGCCATGGTATTATCTTATAGCGATTAATTAATGAATTTAAAAGGATTAATTATTATTTTCAGGGATTGAGGGAGTATCACTAGATTTTTCCTCAATGATATCTAATACAGAAGATGTAGGTGTTAACTCACCTCTAGATATTATTGTTAAAGCTAAGCTACAAATTATGAATAAAGTTGCAACTACTGCTGTAGCCTTGCTCATAAAATTACCAGCAGATCTGGAAAGCATAAAATTATCTTGAGAAACACCTATACCAAGCGCTCCACCCTCAGATTTTTGAACTAATATTAAAAGCACAAGTACTGTTGCAAGTACTAAGTTGACTACTAATAGAATATTTTCCATGAGGGTTAACTATATGTTTTTTTGACTATATCAATAAATTTTTTAGCATTTTGAGATGCTCCACCAATTAAAAAACCATCAATATTATTAATTTCTCTTAAGTTTGTTATATTTTGGGGATTTACAGAACCCCCATATAAAATTTTTGGTAATTTATCTTTAAATTTACTTTTGATGAATTCTACTGTTTTAAAAAGATCTTTAGATTTTGGAATAAGGCCACTACCTATAGCCCAAACAGGTTCATAAGCTAAAAATATATTTGATTTATTTTTAATATTTTTTAAACCAATTTTGATTTGTTTAGATAAAATTGAGTAAGTCTTTTTTTTTCTTTTTTCACTTAAGGTTTCACCAATACAAAAAATAACTTTTAATTTGGCCTCAAGAGCACTTTTTATTTTTAGATTAATTAGTTTGTCACTTTCACCACATTCTCTATTTTCTGAATGACCAATAATGACAAAATGAGCACCAATATTTTTTAACATACGAGAATTAACATGACCTGTTTGGGCGCCATAATCTTTACTTTCATGACAATTTTGCCCACCAATACCAATTTGACAATTATTGAATTTTTTTGAAAAAGAACTTATTAAAGTATTTGGAGGACAATAAATTAATCTACCTCCCTTTATTTCTTTAGATTTTGAAAATTTAATAACTTTATCCAATGTATTTAGGGAGGATAAATTCCCATACATTTTCCAATTAGCTACAAAATACATATATTTATTTGTCATAATGAAAAATTTAATCTATAGCTTGATATTTTAAAGATCAATAAATTAATAATGTAATGATAAATCCATTAAGAAATTTTACAAAAAAAAAAATTGGTGGCTTAATACTGATTTTTGTTATTATAATAGCTTTTGGCTTTGGTGGATTTGGGGGGGGATTTAGCACAGGAAATCAAAATAATATAGCTAAAATAAATAACACTAATATCTCTACGCAAGATTTCATGGATTACCTAAATCAATCTGGCTTAAGTCAGCAAGTAATAAAAGAGAATATCGATAAAAATGTAATTGAGGAGCTTTTGTCTTCTATGGTTTCAATGACTTTACTTGAACTTGAAATAAAAAATTTAGACCTAGTCATATCAGATGAGGTAATTGTAGAAACTCTTAAGAAAAATAAAAACTTTCTAGATGAAAATGGTAATTTTAAAAGAACTCTTTATGAAAAGTTTTTACTTACAAATAGTATGAGTGCAGCGATGTATGAAATAAAATTAAAGAATAACGTTCTACAAAAAGAATTATTTGCATATATAAGTGGTGGAGCGAAATCTCCCAAGTTTTTAACTAATAAATATTTTATAGAAAACAATAGAAAATTAGATATTGAATTTATTAAATTAAATAGATTTTATAAAAAAGTTGATGAATTTACCAATCAGGAAATTAAAATTTTTATTGATGAAAATTCAGAAAAACTTAAGCAAGATTATATTGATTTTTCATATGTGATATTGACACCAAAAAACTTATTGGGTGTAGATGAATTTAATCAGGCTTTTTTTGATGCAATTGATGAAATTGACAACAAGATATCTAAAAACATAGATTTTAAG
>CAJQRR010000050.1 GCA_905612385.1 uncultured Candidatus Pelagibacter sp. | reverse complement strand
GTTGGGCACATTACTAACGCAAATGCATTTTTGTCTAATATTAATTTATTAACTAAAGGAATACTAAATGCTAATGTTTTTCCAGTTCCAGTTTGTGCTGTCCCCAAAACATCTTTTCCTTCTAAAGCAACCGGAATTGCCATAGCTTGGATTGGTGTTGGCTTCGTAAACTTCATTTTTTCCAATGAATTTTTTAACGAATCTTCTATTTTTAGTAATTTAAAATTTTCCATTTAGGTGTTTAGATTTTAAGGAGATATGCTCTTAACCCTTTAATACGTCTAATTTTCATAGCGATATCTATACGTTTTTTTAATAATCGCAAGAAGTGAATTCTTTTTAATAAAGCTGCATTAACAAGTAAATAATCATCTTTTTTAAGTTTTCAAATGACTCAATTGATGTATAAGAGCCTCAAATTATGAATAACAATATTCGAAACATCACAATTATTGCCCACGTTGACCACGGTAAAACTACCATGATTGATACTCTTATGAAACAGAGTGGTTCATTTAGGGAAAATGAAGTTGTTGATGAAAGATTAATGGATTCTGGTGAGTTAGAAAAAGAAAGAGGAATTACCATTTTAGCTAAACCTGCTTCAATCAACTGGAAAGATTCTAGAATTAATATTATTGATACACCTGGCCACAGAGATTTTGCTGCTGAAGTTGAGCGTGTATTAAGTATGGCAGATGGAGCATTATTGCTTATTGATTCTGCCGAAGGTGTAATGCCTCAAACAAAGTTTGTTCTAGCAAAAGCTCTTAAACAAGGTTTAAAGCCAATCGTTATAATTAATAAATTAGATAAAGCAGACCAAAGAGCTAACGAAGTATTAGATGAAACATTTGATTTGTTTGTAAGTTTAGATGCAAACGAAGAGCAGTTGGACTTCCCAGTTTTATACGCTAGTGGAAGATCTGGATGGGCAAGCAAGGAAGTTGACGGACCAAGAGAAAATCTTCATCCACTATTAGATTTAATTTTAGAGCATGTTAACCCTGATGATCTTGATAAAACAAAACCTTTCGCAATGTTATCTACTTTATTGTATGCAGATAGTTTTTTAGGAAGAAGTCTGGTTGGAAAAATATCTCAAGGTACAGCAAAAGCTAATCAACCTATTAAAGCAATAAACCTTAAGGGTGAAAAAGTTGACGAAGGTAGATTAACTAAAATTTTTAGATATGAGGGAACAAAAAAAGTCCCAATTGAAGTTGGTGAAGCTGGGGACATTGTTGTAATTGCAGGCTTAGAAAAGGCTAACGTGGCTGATACAATTTGTGATCCTGAGGTAAACGAACCACTTCCTGCAACACCGATAGATCCTCCCACTATGTCTATTACTATAAGTGTTAACAGCTCTCCTTTAGCTGGAACAGAAGGTAAAAAATTAACAAGTACTCAAATTAGAGATAGATTGGTTACTGAGGCACAAAACAATGTTGGAATTTCTTTTTCTCAAAATGCAAATGTAGATGCTTTTGTAATTAGTGGGCGTGGTGAATTAATGCTTGAAATCTTATTGACACAAATGAGACGTGAAGGTTTTGAGATGACAGTAAGTCCTCCAAAAGTTTTGTATCAAAAAGATGAAAATGGAAACAGAATGGAACCCATTGAAGAAATTACAGTTGATTTAGATGAAGAGTTTTCATCAAAAATTATTGATTCAATGAATAGAAGAAAAGGTAAATTACTTGACCTCAAGGATACTGGAAAAGATAAGAAAAGACTAATCTTTCACGCACCAACTAGAGGCTTAATGGGTTATACAAGTAGATTTTTGACTTTAACAAAAGGTACTGGTGTAATTAACAGAATATTCCATGGTTATGGAAAATTTGAAGGCGAAATGGACGGAAGAAAAAATGGTGCTTTAATTTCAATGGCTAATGGAAAAGCTGTTGCTTTTGCAATATTTAACTTGCAAGCAAGAGGAGAAATGTTTGTAACTCATAATGACCCTGTTTATGAAGGAATGATTGTTGGTTTGGCCCCAAAAGCTGGCGACATGATAATCAATGTTATGAAGGGTAAACAATTAACAAATATGAGAACTCAAGGTACCGATGAAAACGTAGTACTTACTCCAGTTAGACAAATGTCAATTGCTGAGCAATTAAGTATGCTAAACACCGATGAAGCTTTAGAGATTACACCTAAATCACTAAGATTAAGAAAAGCTATACTCAATCCTACTGATAGAAAAAAGAACGAAAAATCTTCAACACCTCTTTAATTAAAAAACTTTCCAACGATAAATAAACTAAAAGCAACAGCTGGTCCAATTCCAAAGGCAAATAATAAAGTTCCAACTCCTACGGTTCCTCCTAGATACCAACCTATAGACATTACTGTTATTTCAAGAAAGGCTCTTACAGTAGCAATGGGCAAGTTAGTTTTTTTTTGCAAACCAACCATTAATCCATCTCTTGGCCCAGCTCCTAAATTAGCAACTAGATAAATACCACCACCAAGTCCTACTGTTAATACCGCTATAATAGCCAAAAGTATTTGTGAAATATAATTTTCAGGAGTTGGCATAAATTTTATGCAGACATCAATCATTAAACCAATAATTATTGCATTTAAGATTGTTCCAATTCCAGGTTTTTGTTTTAATGGTAGCCACAAGAGTAAAACACCTATACTTACAAATATAGTTATTATTCCAGTAGAAAAATCAACATTCAATGCAATACCTTGTGCAAGAACAGACCAAGGTGAGGCTCCTGCAAAAGAGACTATTAATAATCCCTCACCTATACCAAATAAAGTTAATCCAATACACAAAAAAAAGAAAGTTGAAATTTTTGGTTTAAGATTTAATGGTTTTTCAGAGCTCCAATATACTTTAGGAATATTTTTAATTTTTAAGAACATCTTATTAAATAAATTACTTCTTTTAAAATTAAAGTCTATTATTGTTAATAGTTTATGAAAAAATTTTTTATCTTAATATTTTTCTTAATATATTCCCTCAACTCTAATGCTCACATAGCGCATTACAATAAATTTGATAAAATTGAAATGGAGATTTTAAAAGATGGTGAAGTTATTGGCTATAATTACTATTTTTTTAAAAGAGATGGAGATAAGACAACAGTTACAAATCAAATTAAATTTACAGTAAAGTTATTTGGAGCAACAATTTTTGAAATTGAAGGTTATGGAGAGGAAAAGTATATTAAAGATAAACTAATTTCTTTTAATTCTAAAACACTTCAAAATGATAAAAAAAAATATGTAAATTTAGAATTTAATAAAGAAACTGACAAATTTAATATTCGGGGTTCATCCTATAATGGTGTGGCATCAACAAATAATGTAGTTGGAAACTG
>CAJQRR010000049.1 GCA_905612385.1 uncultured Candidatus Pelagibacter sp. | reverse complement strand
ATGTAAAATTTTTAACGCCAGATCAAGTAAAAGAAATTTGGCCTCTATGTCGTACAGATGATTTGCTTGGAGCAATCCAACACCCAGAAGATGGTTATATTCAGCCTGCCGATTTAACTCAAGCAATGGCTACGGGTGCAAGAAATATGGGTGCAGAAATTTATAGAAACACAGCTGTAGTTGGAATTAAACAAACTAAAGATGGATGGGTTGTTGAAACTGACAAAGGATCTATTGAATGTGAACATGTAATTTCTTGTTCAGGAAACTTTGCAAGACAAACTGGAAAAATGGTTGGTTTAGATATTCCTGCTATACCTGTTGAGCATCAATATATTGTTACAGAAGCACACCCAGATATTTTAAAGAGAAAAAAAGAAGGCTTACCAGAGATGGGAGTTTTAAGAGATAGCGATAGCAGATGGTACATGAGAGAAGAAGCAGGTGGTTTAATTTTAGGACCCTATGAAGATGGTGCTCCAGCTTGTTATGTTGATGGACCATCAAAAGATTCTGAGTATGAATTATTTCAAGAAGATTTAGATAGACTGGCCCCACATATTGAAGGTGCAATTCATCGAGTTCCAGCTTTTGGAGAAGTAGGTGTTAAAAAAGTTTATAATGGTGCAATCTGTTACACACCAGACGGAAATCCTATTGTTGGTCCAGCTTGGGGACTTAAAAATTTTTGGATTAATGAAGGACATAGTTTTGGTATTACTGCAGCAGGTGGAGCGGGGTGGCAACTTGCAGAATGGATAGTTGATGGAGAACCAACGGTTGATATGCTTGGTGTTGATCCAAGAAGATTTGGTGACTATGCAACAAAATCATACTTAAAAGAAAAGAATGAAGAAGCTTACAATCATGTATTTAAAGTTCATTATCCTGATGAAGAAAGAGGTGCTGCTAGAGAATTAAGAACATCACCTTGTTATGACAGAATGAAGGATTTAGGTGCTGTATTTGGACAAAAATTTGGTTGGGAGAGACCAAACTTCTTTGCAACAGATGGAATGGTGCAAAAAGATGATTGGTCTTTTAGAAGATCCAAGTGGTTTGAAGCAATAAAAAAAGAATGTAAAAATGTAAAAGAAAATGTGGGTCTTTTAGATATGACTGCATTTGCAAAGTGTAGAATTAAAGGTCCTGGTGCAGAAGAGTTTTTAGATTATTTAGTAGCTAACAAACTTCCAAAAAAAATTGGAAGAATTGGTTTATGTCATGCCCTTAATACTAAGGGAGGAGTTCACTCTGAATTTACAATAATGAGAGAAGTGTCAGATAGTTTCTATTTAGTTTCTGCGGGAGCAAATCAAAGATTAGACCATGATTGGATTCAAAAATGGATGCCAACAGATGGGACAGTTCAATTTGAAAATCTAACTAATAGTATGGGTGTACTTGTTGTGTCTGGTCCAAAGGCTCGAGAATTAATGACAAGAGTATCAAGAGACGACTTCTCAAAAGAAAACTTTAAATGGTTAAGCGCTAAAAATGTAAACGTTGGAAACGCTCCAGTAAATGCCATGAGAGTAAACTTTGTTGGTGAGTTGGGTTGGGAGCTTCATCATCCAATTGAATATCAAAATCATATATTTGATAAATTGATGGAAGCAGGAAAAGATTTAGGTATTAAGCCATATGGGATTAGAGCAATGAATAGTTTGAGACTTGAAAAATCTTATAAACTTGTTGGAACAGAATTATCAATTGAATATTCACCATACGAATCTGGGTTAGATAGATTTATACATCCTAATAAAGGAAACTTTATTGGTCTGGACGCACTTAATAAATGGAGAGAAAAAGGTTTTTCAAATAAATTAGTAACAATGGAAATTCATAACGTTGAAGATGCAGATGTCTTAGGTAATAATCCAATTTATGAAAATGGTAAAGTTGTAGGACGTGCAACTGGAGGTGATTTTGGATTTAGGTTAGGAAAATCTATTGCATTAGGAATGATAAAACCTGATATTGCGATAACTGGTCAAAAATTGAAAATTGATATTCTTGGTAAAATGTATGATTGTACTATTTTAGAGGAAAGCCCTTACGATCCTGAAAATAATTTATTGAGATCATAATGAAAATATTAGTCGCTGTTAAAAGGGTAATTGATTACAACGTTCAAGTTAGAGTTAAAGAGGATGGAACTGGAGTCGTTACAGATAACGTTAAAATGTC
The DNA here is from genome assembly GCA_905612385.1 of uncultured Candidatus Pelagibacter sp. The sequence continues at coordinate 3,822 of CAJQRR010000049.1, read as the reverse complement.
TAGTAACCCACCTGATGACAATGCAATTGAAGAAGCTGTAAAAATTAAAGAAGCGGGTAAAGCTACAGAAATTATTGCAATTACAGTCGGTGAAGAAAAGTCGCAAGAAACTGTTAGAAAAGCTTTAGCAGTGGGTGCTGATAGGGGAATTTTAATCAAAACTGAAGGAACTGTTGAGCCATTAGGTGTAGCAAAAGCACTTCAAAAAATTGTTGATAAAGAAAAACCAGACTTAGTATTTATGGGTAAACAAGCAATTGATGACGATTGTAATCAGACAGGTCAAATGTTAAGTGCCTTATTAAATTGGCCTCAAGCAACATTTGCATCAAAAATTGAAATAAAAGATAAAATTCTAGAAGTAACAAGAGAAATTGATGAAGGATTAGAAACAATTGAAGTTAATCTTCCAGCTATTGTTACATGTGATTTAAGGTTAAATGAACCGAGATATGCGTCTTTACCAAATATTATGAAAGCTAAAAAAAAACCTATAGAGATATTTACAGCTGCAGATCTAGGAGTTGATATAACACCTAGAGTTCAACAAGTTAAAGTAGAAGAGCCCCCAAAAAGAAAAGCAGGAATTAAAGTTGCAAGTGTTGCTGAATTAGTTAGCAAACTTAAAAATGAGGCGAAGGTAATATAATGTCAGTTTTATTAATAGCAGAACATAACAACAAAGAAGTAAAACCTTTTACATTAAATGCAATTACTGCAGCATCACAAATGGATACTGATGTACATGTTTTATTAATTGGAAATAATTGTGGTGATGTTGCTAAAGCATTATCTGAAATGTCAGTTGTTAAAAAAGTGTTGTATGCTGAAGCTGCTCATTATGAAAACTATTTAGCTGAAAACTTTGCACCATTAGTTGTAAAAGTTTCAGAAAATTATTCTCATATTGTTAGTTCTGCAAATACATTTGGTAAAAACTTGATGCCAAGAATAGCAGCTCATTTAGATATATCTCAAGTGAGTGATATTACTAAAGTTATATCACCAGATACATTCATAAGACCTATTTATGCAGGAAATGCATTTGCTACAGTAAAAAGCACAGATACAAAAAAATGCATAACAATTAGACCAACTTCTTTTGAACCTTGTGAAACGTCTGGCGGATCTGCTCCAATAGAAAAAATTGAAGCTACTGAAGAGTTTACTTTATCAAAGTTTATTAAAAGAGAAGAAGTTAAATCAGATAGACCTGAACTTGGAACAGCCAGAATTGTAATTTCAGGTGGTAGAGGAATGCAGAATGGAGAGAATTTCAAATTGATTGCTGATATTGCAGATAAATTAAATGCTGCAATCGGTGCATCAAGAGCTGCAGTTGATGCAGGCTATATAAGCAATGAACACCAAGTTGGTCAAACTGGTAAAGTGGTTGTACCCGACTTATATATTGCAGTTGGAATTTCAGGAGCAATTCAGCATCTAGCTGGAATGAAAGAAAGTAAAATAATTGTTGCTATAAATAAAGATGGTGAAGCTCCAATATTTAGTGTCGCAGACTACGGTCTAGAAGCTGATTTATTTGAGGCATTACCTCAATTCCTAGAAGAATTGAATAAATTAAATAGTATACAAAAATAATCAGTACTGTAAAAATTTAAGATATGCCTAGAGAAGCAATGGATTATGATGTGGTAATCGTTGGTGGAGGTCCATCAGGACTATCTACGGCTATAAAAATTAAACAATTAGACCCAGAGCTAAATGTTTGTTTACTTGAAAAAGCTTCAGAGATTGGTGCCCATATTTTAAGTGGTAACGTGTTTGAAACTAGAGCTTTAGACGAGTTATTTCCTAACTGGAAAGAGTTAAATACACCAGTTAAAACAAGGGTTTTAAAAGAAAAATTTTTATTTTTAAGTAAAACAAAATCATTAAGTTGGCCAACATGGCTACTACCTTCTGTTCAGCAAAACCATAACAATTATATAATAAGTTTAGCCAATTTATGCAGATGGCTTGCAGAACAAGCTGAAGCTTTAGGTGTTGAAATATTTCCAGGATTTCCCGCTAGTGAAATTTTATATAATGAAGATGGATCTGTAAAAGGTGTAGCCACACAAGATATGGGCATAGATAAAGAAGGAAATAAAAAAGATAGTTTTGAACCAGGCATAGAACTAAACGGAAAAGTAACAGTATTTGCTGAAGGTTGCAGAGGACACCTTGGAAAAGAACTTATAAAAAAATTTAACCTCGATGAAGATAAAGATCCTCAACAGTATGGAATTGGGTTTAAAGAAATCTGGGAGGTGACAGATAAAAATCATGACGAAGGAATGGTTATGCATACAGCTGGATGGCCATTAGATAATAATACTTATGGCGGAAGCTTTATGTATCATGCTGAGAATAAACAAATATTTTTAGGATATGTTATTGGTCTAGATTATAAAAATCCATACCTTTCACCGTTTGACGAATTCCAAAGGTTTAAAACTCACCCAGCAATTAAAAAAATAATTGAGGGTGGAAAACGTATTTCCTATGGAGCAAGAGCGTTAATTGAAGGTGGAATACAAAGTTTACCAAAGATGTCTATGCCTGGAGCATTATTGGTTGGTTGTGATGCTGGAACTTTAAATATGCCTAAAATTAAAGGATCACACACTGCAATGAAAAGTGGAATGATTGCAGCAGAAACTATTTTTGAAAATTTAAAAGAAAATAAAGAATTATCAATTTATGAAGATAAGTTTAAAAAAAGTTGGGTTTATGAAGAACTTCATCAGGCACGGAATGTTAAACCTAGTTTTAGTTGGGGTCTAATACTTGGAATAATATTTACAGGAATAGATCAAATTCTATTTAGAGGAAAATTACCTTTTACACTTAAACACAAGCATGCTGATCATGAAACATTAAAGCCAGCAAATAAAATGCCAAAAATTGACTATCCAAAGCCTGATAATATTATTACTTTTGATAAAACAAGTTCTGTTTATTTAACAGGGACTAATCATGCTGAAAATCAACCAGTACATTTACAACTTAAAGATCCAAATTTACCAATTAGCTATACTTTAGAAAAATTTGATGAACCGGCTCAAAGATACTGTCCTGCTGGAGTTTATGAAGTTCAAGTTGAAAATAATGTTAATAAATTTGTCATAAATTCTCAAAATTGTATTCACTGCAAAACATGTGATATTAAAGAACCTTCTCAAAATATTACTTGGGTAACACCAGAAGGTGGGGGTGGACCTAAATATGGAAATATGTAATTAAAAAGATAAGATAATTCCAACAACTAATATAAGTGCAGAAATTAGACCAAGGAAGACTAAATTTATTTTATTTTCTTTTTCCCTTACTTTTCTTGCTCTCGTCAATAAATCATTGATGTCAACACGCCCAGAAAACTTAACCTTACTCAGTACAGGGGTCTCCAAAATGGTTTGGTTTTGCTCTTCGTATATAATTTTTTCAGCACTCATAAACAAGAAACTTTAACCATCAATTAGTACTGTAAACAATTCATTTAAAGCTCACTTTGGGTTATGCAGTCATATTCAATGTTCATTATGGGTTTAAGAGGTTATAATTTTAATATGAATATTAAAATTCCAGAAATTTCTGACCAATTATATAAAGAAGACATATTTGATGTGATGGAAAATAAATATTCTACTCTTGGCTCGGTATGGGTAAGTCATCAAATGGAATGGTGTAATGGAGTTTATTCTTCTTTTAAAGATCATGATAAATTTTTAATAGTTATATTTTTAATTAAAAAAACATTAGATTTTTATTCAAGAAACTTCGTTAAATTGTCTTACGAGGAATTTTATTCAAGAGACA
>CAJQRR010000048.1 GCA_905612385.1 uncultured Candidatus Pelagibacter sp. | reverse complement strand
AACTGATATCCTTTTATTACAGCTTCTCTTTTAGAAATATCGATATACCATCTGGATAAATTCTTATAATTCTTAAGCCCAATATCATGCCATTCGTGTCTTGCAATCCAAGGCCATGTTGCAATATCTGCAATTGTATAATCATTCCCAGCTAAATATTTTGATGAAGACAACCTTTCATCTAGCTCACCATAAAGTCTTTTGGCAATTTTAAAAAACCTTTCTTCTCCAAATTGACTTTTACCAGGGTTATAATGATGGAACTGATGATGTTGCCCAAGCATTGGTCCAATTGTTCCCATCTGTGCCATCAACCATTGGTTTATAACGTTACGGTCTTTGGCTTCATAAAATTTATTATATTTTTCTGCTAAATATATAAGGATCGCTCCAGACTCAAATATAGATTCATTATTTTCATGATCTACTATTACAGGTATTTTACCAAAGGGGCTTATTTTTTTAAAATCAGTTTTAAACTGATCGTCTTTTGATAAATCCATTGCTGTAATCTTAAAATCACAACCTATTTCTTCTAATAATATAGTTATTTTTTTACCATTTGGGGTATCTGACGTAAAAAGCTCAATCACTCCTTAACACCCAATCGATTTTTAACTGCTTTTGAAGATGTAGTGAATTCAAATCTATATTTTTCATCTGGTTTTGCATATTTAAAGCAACCTCTTGCAGCAAGGGCACCCTCGTGAAAGCCTGAGAGAATTAATTTAAGCTTACCTGGATAAGAACAAATATCCCCAATTGCAAATATTCCTTCTTTATTAGTTTCAAAACTCTCAGTATTAACTGGAATTGTTTTTTTATCTAAATTTAAACCCCATTCAGCAATGGGTCCAAGTTGCATTATTAATCCAAAAAAACCCAAGACATAATCAGTTTTAATTTCTTTAATACTTTTATCGTCATGTTTAATATTGATGCTTTCAACTTTTTCTTTCCCCTGAACAGCATCTAGTTGATATTTTGTATAAATTTCTATTTTACCCTCATTTTTTAATTGATTAGCTTTATCAATGCTTGCCTGCATTCCTCTAAAATCATCTCTTCTGTGTACCAATATAACTTTAGATGTGTTTGATAGTTCAATTGCCCAATCTAAAGCTGAGTCTCCTCCACCAAAAATACAAACTGTCTTATCTTTAAAGACTGTTTTGTCTTTAATTGAATAAAGCACTTCTTTTCCTACAAACTTATCAATTTCTTTTGTAGGGAATTTTCTCGGCTCAAAAGAGCCCACACCTGCTGCAATAATTATACTTGATGACTCAAATTCAGTTCCTTTGTTAGTTTTTGTAATCCATTTTTTTTCAACTTTTTTAATTTCTTCTACTCTTTCATTTAAATGAAAGTTTGTATTAAATGCTTTGATTTGTTCAATTAAGTTATTGGTTAACTCCTCACCTGTACATTCAGGAACTGCAGGAATGTCATAAATGGGTTTATCAGGATAAAGTTCTATACACTGTCCACCTATTTTGTCTAAATTATCAACTACTTCGCATTTTAATCCAATTATTCCCAACTGATGGACACAAAATAATCCAACTGGTCCTGCTCCTATTATTAAAGTATCTGTTTTAATCATTTAACCTTGCTTTGATGGAAGACTAACTGTTAGTCCGTCTAATTCATCTGAAACTAATAATTGGCAACTTAATCTGCTAAATTTATTTGGCTCAAACGCCATGTCTAACATGTCCTCTTCACCATCTTCTTTTTTTGAAAGTTTATCAAACCATTCTTCTTTGACATAAACGTGGCAAGTAGCACAAGCCATTCCTCCACCACAATCAGCATCAATTCCTGGAATATCGTTTTGGACAGCTCCTTCCATAACACTTAATCCATTTGCTATTTCTATGGTATGTGAATTTCCACTGTGTTCTATGTAAGTAACTTTAGCCATTGGAATATATATAGTAACTTAAAAAAAAAGGGCAAGTACACAAAATGTACTCGCCCTTTCTTAAATTATTTACGTGTTACTAATTACTTAGCTTTTCTTCCACTAGATTGCGTAGCTGCAGCCCAAATTACTAGACCAAATGCAATTTTGTTTAAGAAGTCAGCAACGTTATAAACAACGTTAAGTGTGTTAGCGTCAACTCCACCTGTTAGGTAACCAAATACGTAACCTAATGGGTAAATAGCCCAACCTACTGTAATAATCATTCTCATTGCACCAAATGCAGTAACAAGAGCTTTGTTACCACTTTTTGCTGCAGCTTTTCCTGCTTCACCAGAAAATACTTCATAAAGAATGTAGAACCATCCAGCCATACCGATTACAAAACCAAGTGTAGCATTAATGTATCCTGCTTCTCCTAAGTATCCACCAAGTAGCATCACAACTGTTCCAATTAACAATCTCCAGAATATTCCAGAATTTGCTTTTCCTACAGCTGCTAGAATTAGGTAAAATTCTATCATTTGTAATGGTACAGTGATT
>CAJQRR010000047.1 GCA_905612385.1 uncultured Candidatus Pelagibacter sp. | reverse complement strand
TTGTACCCAACAACCCCACAATAAGAAGCTGGTCTAATAATTGATCCATTAGTTTGTGATCCAATTGATAGTGGTGCCATATGAGCTGCAACTGCAGCTGCAGAACCACTTGAAGATCCACCAGGTGTTCTTGAATTATCGTGAGGGTTAGTAGTTTTGCCTGGGTGAAAATATGCAAGTTCTGTAGTTACAGTTTTTCCCATAACTATTGCTCCTGCAATTTTAAGTAAATTAACAACTTCAGAATCTTGAGAACTTGGCATTTTTTTTCTTAATGGAGTTCCACATTCAGTAGGCATTTCAAAAGTACCTATTATATCCTTAACTGCAATGGGTAGTCCGTGTAAAGAACCCAGAGGCTTTCCTGATTTTCTGTGTTCATCCGCTTCTTCTGCTTTTTCTAAAAGTTTTTTTTTATCAAAATATTCCCAAGCATTGATATCTTTTTCAAATTTTTCAATTCTTTCAATATATTGTGTACAAACTTCTACAGAAGAAATTTGGCCTGTTCTTAAATGTTCTACTAATTTATTAGTTGTAAGAGAAAATATGTTCATAATTTTAAATTACCTAGTTTGCAAATAATGTTTCTGGTAGCCACAAAGCAATACCTGGAAACATATACATAAGGAACATTGCAAATATTACTATGCCCAAGAATGGCATAATTCCTGCAAATATTTCCATCAACTCAACATTATTTTTTTGTACACCTTTTAAATAATAGGCAGACATGGCCATGGGTGGTGTCAAAAAAGATGTTTGTAAATTCAAAGCGATTAGCATTGCAAAGAAATATGGATTAACATCAAAAACCTCAAGCAACGGTAAAAATATTGGAACAAATATAATTAAGATTTCAGTCCATTCTAATGGCCATCCTAAAAGAAAAATTATTATTTGTGTAATAATTAAGAATTGCCAAGTTGTTATTTCAATTGATTTGAAAAAATGTTCAAAAATTTCATGACCACCTAAATAAGAAAAGACTGAAGAAAAGGTCCAAGAACCAATAAATAACCACATAATCATTGCTGTAGTTTTTGCTGTTAGAAAGACAGATTCTTTGAAACTTTGCCACTTAAGCGTCTTGTAAAACCAGGATAAGAGTATTGCTCCAAATGCTCCTGCTGCTGCTGCCTCAGCTGGTGTTGCTATACCTGCTAAAATTGTTCCAAGCACTAACATTATTAAACCAAAAAGAGGGACAAAAGAAACGAGTACTTCTTTTAAAATCTCTGCTCTTGGTGGAATATCTGCTGCATCTGGTTTGGGTGCAATTGATGGATTTATCCAAGCTCTGATTACAACATAAGCTATATATAAACTTGCAAGTAAAAGTCCTGGGAAAATTGCTGCAGCAAATAATCTTAAAGGTGATAATTGCGCTATCACTGAATATACAATTAACATAATACTTGGTGGTATTAAAATACCCAGACATCCCCCAGCACAAATTACTCCTGATGCAAATTTTTTATCATATCCCGCTTTAACCATTGCAGGCCAAGCAAGTAAGCCCATTAAGGTTACAACAGCACCAATAATTCCAGTTGCTGTAGAAAATAAAGTACAAGTTATTAATGCAGCTACTGCCATTGAAGCTGGCAATCTATGAGCTGCAAGTCTTATTGCGAAAAATAATTTTGATACAATTCCAGCTCTTTCAACTAAATACCCCATAAATAAAAAGAGGGGGACTGCAGTGAGGACATTATTATCCATAACTGTGTAGGTATTTTTTACAAATAATGAAAATATTCTATTATCAAAAATATGATCCATTAAAACAGGATCATAATAAGCATAATATCCAAAGCCTATTCCCATCGCCATTAGAGTAAATGCAATTGGAAAACCTAATAGTACTGCAAATAAAAATATCCCCATCATGAAGATGGCTACTTCTGGATTTGTTAAACTAAATAACATCTTTTTGATCCTCGTCCTGAGCTGTTCTCATTAAAATTTGCTCTGTTTCTTCTGCAATAACCATTCTTGCAGGCCAATGTCCCGTTTGAATACAAATGATTGATCTAAATACCTCAGCAACTCCTTGTATAGTTAAAAATACTCCTGCTGCTGGTATCAAAGATTTTGCCATATAAATATTAATCTGTGCTGGGCTACTCCAGCTAGTTTCTTTTATCTTCCAAGCAAGTGCCGCATATTCATATCCATAAAATGCTAAAGCTATTACACCAGGAAAAAAGAAAATAAAATAGAGTATTAAATCAATCCAACCTTGTGTTCTTGGTTTGAATAATCTGTAAATCACATCTCCTCTAACATGGGATTCTGTTGCTAAACAATAAGCTCCTGACATCATTAATATTGCACCATACATCTGCATACTAAAGTCAAAATTCCAAAGTGTTGGTTTGTTAAATATATAAGCCATTGTTACTTCGTAACAAGTTCCACCCATCAAAATAACAATACACCAAGAAAAAGCCTTACCTATTGAAGTACTTAATGTGTCAGCAAATTTTATGTAGGCTCTCATCATGATTTAAACAGAATACCCTAATTTTTCAAAAACTGTACTATAAAAAAAGGGGAGCCTAAACTCCCCTCTTTTAAATTATTTAAAAGCTAATTAGATTTTAACT
>CAJQRR010000046.1 GCA_905612385.1 uncultured Candidatus Pelagibacter sp. | reverse complement strand
ATAAAAAATAACAAAACAAAAGCTTAAAAAAATAACTACAACAAATAAGCTAAACTTATTTTTCATATTTTTCTTTTAAATAAACTCATTAATCCACCAAGACTTAATAATAAAACTGATATCCATATCCAAACCATAAATGGCTTTATTTGATATCTAATATTAAAATATTCATTACCCTTTACAAGGTTCATTACTAAAAACTTATCCTCTAATAATGTTGTTCTTATATCAGCCTCACTAGTGATAATTACAGGCTGATTATAAATTCTAATCTCCGGTTTTAATTCTATAGTTTTTCCATTTTTGTCTTTTATTTCAAAAGAAGCGATGATGGAGTTAAAATTACTTTCTTTTCTCTCCTCTATCTCTTTAAAAAAAATTTCACCTTTATTATAATTATATCTTTCGCCGATTTTTATGTTGGTTATAATTTCTGAGGATAAAATACTATTAAACAGAATACTTAATATTAATAAACTAAAACCAAAGTGTGAAACAGTTTGGGAAATATTATCAAATTTTTTAATAAATAATTCTTTCAAAGTTGTAAAGAATAGAAAAAAAGCAGCAGAAATTAAAACTGTATAAAAAAGTACGTCAGTAGTTAAGTTTTTAATAATAAAAAAAGTTAACATCACCGAAATTATAAATGTGATAATAAGTGAGTTCTTATTTTCAATTTTTGATTTAATCCATTTAAGTCTTGGTCCAAGAGACATGAATAATAGAAATGGTATTAAAAAAGGAACGATTAATTTTTGGTAAAAAGGAGGCCCTACTGATATTTTTTCACTAGATATTACATCTAGAAAAATTGGGTATACTGTACCTATTAAAACAACAGATAAAAAATACATCATAAACCAATTGTTTATTAAGATGGAGGTTTCTTTGCTAAGCCAAAAGAAATTATTTGAACTTTTGTTATTTTCTCTGTGAAATATAAAAAATATCCCTAATGATAAGACAATTAGTGCAAATAAAAATATTAATATAAAAATACCTCTTGCAGGATCATTGGCAAATGTATGTACAGAATTTAATATTCCAGACCTTACTAAAAAAGTTCCACACATGCTCAAGGTAAATGTTGTAATAGATAATATAACCACCCAAGATGTTAGTGTAGATTTTCTTTCTAATACAACAATGCAATGTAACAATGCGGTTAACGTTAGCCATGGCATTAAAGAAACATTTTCAACTGGGTCCCAAAACCAAAAACCCCCCCATCCTAGTTCATAATATGCCCAAATTGATCCAAGCATAATTCCTATAGTTAGAAAAATCCAAGAGACTAAAACCCATTTTTTAATATGCTGTCCCCATTGTTTTGAAACATAATTTTGAGTAACTGCTGCAAGGGACGATGAAAATATTATAGAGGTACCCACATAACCCAAATATAAAATTGGGGGATGAATTGCTAAAGCTGGATCTTGTAAAATTGGATTAAGACCAAGGCCTTCATTAGGAATTGGAAATAAATAATTAAAAGGATTAGATGTCATTAATACAAATAAGAAAAATCCAATAATTATTATTTGCTGAAATAATAAAGTTAAAATTCTATATTTTTTAGGCTGCTCCCTCGATTTAATTAAGAATAGAAAAATAAATAAAGTTAATACTAATAACCATAGTAATAAGCTTCCTTCATGGTTTCCCCAAGTTCCTGAGATTTTATAAAATAATGGTTTAGTTGTGTGAGAATTATTAAAGACTGTCTCATTGCTAAAGTCTGAGTTTATAAAAGATATAATCAAACTCAAAAAGCTCACAATTACAAAAACTAGCTGTAAAAAAGATAGAGATAATATATTTTGGTTAATCTGCTTATTAGTATTATTAAAGTCTTTAATTGAAACTACACAAAGTAACACTGAAAGTAACAATCCTAAAATTAAAGAATAATAACCTATCTGATTAGCTAGCAATTTATTTATCTCCTATGGCTTCTATAACTTCTGGCGGCATATAATTTTCATCGTGTTTTGCTAAAATCTTAGTAGCTGTAAAATAATTCTTATCTTTTAAAAAACCTTCAGCAACCACCCCTTTTCCTTCAGCAAATAAATTGGGAACTGCCCCTGAATAAACAACATTAATCTCATTTTCAAAATCAGTAATAATAAAATTAACTTCATCAGAATTTATAAAAACTGACTTTTCTTTAACCATTCCACCCACTCTTATTTTTTTTTTATTTAATTCTATTAAAGACTTTATTTCAGACGGAGACTGAAAATATACAACGTTTTCTTTTAGTGATTGTAAAACTAAAAAAACTGTTAAAATTACTGAGGCTAAGATTAAAACTAAGAATACAAATCGTAATTTAACTTTTTTACCATACATGGTTTAATAGTTAAATATTTGATGTATTAGATAATATTTCTCTATTAATATTCTGTGATCTTGCAGCTATAGCTTTCTCTGCATTTAGAGAACCAAATTTAGAAGCAAATCTTTTTTGCTCCTTTAAAAGCTGCAATTTAGTTACAAAGTACAAGGCTG
>CAJQRR010000045.1 GCA_905612385.1 uncultured Candidatus Pelagibacter sp. | reverse complement strand
TGGAATTTGGGGAGGGGAAAGAAGAGTTTATTCTGCGTTTAAATTTTTCTTATATACGTTGCTTGGTTCTGTCTTAATGTTAGTTGCAATAATTTCAATTTATTGGATTGCTGGCACAACGGATATAGTTCAGCTATATGAATTAGGCATAGACACAAAATATCAAAACTTATTGTGGCTTGCTTTCTTTAGTTCTTTTGCTGTCAAAACTCCTATGTGGCCAGTTCACACATGGTTACCAGATGCACATGTAGAGGCTCCAACTGCTGGATCTGTTTTACTTGCTGCTATTCTTTTAAAAATGGCTGGGTATGGTTTTATTAGATTTTCCTTAGGTTTATTTCCTGTGGCTTCTGAATTATTTACTCCATTGGTTTATATAATGAGTTTAACTGCAATTATTTATGCATCTCTAGTTGCCTTAATGCAGGAAGATATGAAAAAATTAATAGCATATTCCTCGGTTGCTCATATGGGGTTCGTAACTTTAGGAATTTTTACAATTACACAACAGGGTATTGAAGGAAGTATAATTCAAATGATTAGTCATGGACTTGTTTCTGCTGCATTATTTTTATGTGTTGGTGTAGTTTATGATCGTATGCATTCAAGATTAATTAAAACTTATGGAGGCCTAGTTTCAGTGATGCCTAAATATTCAATTCTGTTTATGTTGTTCACTTTGGCCGCTTTAGGACTACCTGGAACAAGTGGCTTTATAGGTGAGTTTTTAATTTTAATGGGTGCATTTAAAGATAACTTTTTAGTAGCAGTTATTGCTAGTTTTGGGGTCATTTTTGGGGCTGCATACATGTTGTGGTTATATAGAAGAGTTGTTTTTGGAAATTTAATAAACAAAGATCTTTTAAAAATACCTGATTTAGATAATTCAGAAAAATTTATTTTATGGAGTTTGGCTATACCAGTATTATTCTTTGGTTTTTACCCAGAACCTCTTATTAATACAATTGAAGTATCGGTATATGACTTAATTGAAATGTATAATTTCAACTTAAATATGTTTGGTCCTGAGGTGCAAAAGTAATGAATAATTTAAATTTGATCTCTCCTGAAATTTTTATTTCTTTATCTATAATGTTTTTATTGATCTTGGGTGTTTTTAAAAAAAATTGCTCAAGTTTAGTTCATAATCTTTCAATAGGACTTCTACTGATTACTGGAATTTTAATATTAAATAATCCCTTTAATAGTTCTATAAATTTGTTTGGTAATAGTTATATAATTGATAACCTCGCATCTTTAATGAAAATTCTTACAATTGTAGGGGGAGCTTTTGTTTTATCCATTTCAACAAAATATTTAAAAATATCTCAAATTTTCTTAATAGAATATCCAATCTTAATCCTTTGTTCAATTTTAGGAATGATGGTTATGATTAGCTCTAATGATCTCATGGTTTTTTATATTGGTCTTGAGTTACAATCATTAGCCTTGTATGTTTTGGCATCGTTTAATAGAGATCAACTAAAATCATCTGAGTCAGGACTTAAATATTTTGTATTAAGCGCACTTTCTTCTGGTCTATTACTTTATGGCTGTTCTTTAATCTATGGATTTTCTGGGTCAACTAATTTTAATATTATTGCTAACTCTATGGATTCGACGCATTATGGACTAACATTTGGAATAGTTTTTATCTTAGTTGGATTAGCATTTAAAATATCAGCTGTACCTTTTCATATGTGGGCACCAGATGTTTATGAGGGATCACCAACATCTGTAACACTATTTTTTGCTATAGTTCCTAAGGTTGCGGCTTTAACTGTCTTTATTAGATTCTTGTATGTACCGTTTTTTAATATGATTGATCAATGGCAACCCATTATAATTTTTTTATCAATTGCTTCAATGATATTTGGAGCTGTTGCAGCGATTGGACAAAATAATTTAAAAAGATTAGTTGCGTATAGCTCTATTGGTCATATTGGATACGTTTTAGCAGGGCTTTCTGTTGGAACCAACGAAGGTGTTCAATCGTCTATAGTTTATATTTCTATCTATATGGTAATGAATCTTGGTTTATTCAGCTGTTTATTTATGCTGAAAAGAAATGATCAGTATTTTGAAACTATTGATGATTTATCTGGACTGTCAAAAAACCATCCAGTTTTATCACTGTCATTACTTGTTATACTTTTTTCATTGGCTGGTATTCCACCATTGGCTGGTTTTTTTGCAAAGTTTTATGTATTTAAGTCTGTAATTGAACAATCAATGTATTTTCTAGCAATTGTTGGCTTACTATCAACTGTGATTGCTGCCTTTTATTATTTAAGGATAATTAAGGTTATTTATTTTGATGAAGAAAGAGAAAAATACGACTCAGATCATAGTGTTTGGTTGAAAATATCATTAACTTTTTCAACATTGTTAATTCTTTTGTACTTTATCTTTCCTAGTAAGTTAGTGGAAATTGTATCTAGTATTAATATAATTTAATGAAGTTAAAAAAGTTTAATTTTAAAATCATAAATAGTACAAACGACCGAGCATTTTATATAATTAAAAATACCAATAATAAATCCGGGATTGTAATTGCTGAAAAACAGATAAGAGGTAGGGGTCAATATGGTAAAAGATGGACTTCTTTTAAAGGAAATTTATTTGTTAGTATTTTTTTCCAAGTTAACATGGTTCAATTATCATTGAAAAATTTGACAAAAATAAACTGTCTTTTGGTTAAAAAATTATTATCAAATTTTTATAAAGATAAAATTACAATTAAAAAGCCAAATGATTTATTAATAAATAATATGAAAATTTCAGGTATATTGCAGGAAACATTATCTAAATCAGGAAAAACATTTATTATAATTGGGATAGGTATAAATTTAATTAAGAGTCCTTCTATTAAAGGTTATTTGACTACAAACCTTTTTGATTTAACTGGTGTAAAAGTTACTCCTAATAACGCAGCTTTAAAACTAAAAAAAATTTATGAAACTTTTATTCCAATGTTCCCTAAATTTAATATAAAAAACATAGATAGAAATTAAGATGATTATTGTTGGTGATATAGGAAATACAGAAACCAAAATTTGTTTGGTAAACTCTAAAAATATAATTATTAAAAGAGTTACCTTGATAACAAAAAAGATAAATTATCTTTTTCTTAAAAAATCTTTAAATAGTTTAGTTTTAAAAGATAAAGTAATTGATAAATGTTTATTTTGCAGTGTTGTTCCGAAATCATTCAATGAAATTAAGAGTTTTTTTAACAAAACTTATAAAATTAAATGTACCGAACTTAAGAAACTTAAGTTAAGTAAATTAATTAAGATTAAGGTTAACTATAAACAAATTGGCTCAGATAGATTGGCAAACGCTATTAGCGTAATTAATAACAAAGATAATTTTATAATTTTAGATTTTGGGACCGCTACAACATTTGATGTTTTGATTAAAAATACCTATCATGGTGGTGTTATTGCACCTGGTGTTAAACTTTCACTTGATACGTTGACGGATAAAGCAACGCAAATTCCAAAGATTAGTTTAAAAAAAACAAACAGAGTTGTTGGTTTAAATACTATTAGTGCAGTTAGAGCGGGTTTTTTTTGGGGTTATGAGGGTTTAATTGACAATATTGTTAATTTAATTAAGAAAGAGACCAAGATGTCCTTTAAAATAATAATTACTGGAGGATTTTCTAATTTATTCAAAAATTCAACAAAAACGAAAGTTACATTAAATAAAGACATTACAATTAACGGCCTAATCAGAGCCACCACTTTAATTAAATAAATATGAAAGATGAACTATTATTTTGCCCTTTAGGGGGCTCAGGAGAAATCGGCATGAATATGAACTTGTTTGCCTATGGAAAACCAGGTGAACATAAATGGATCATGGTTGATATAGGGGTTACATTTGCTGATGACACTTTACCTGGAATTGATCTGATTTACCCAGACCCTGGATTTATCGTGGATAAAAAAGAAGACCTTTTAGGAATTATTTTAACCCACGCACACGAAGATCACATAGGAGCAATTGCACATCTTTGGCCTCAATTAAAATGTAAAATTTTCGCAACTCCATTTACTGCAGTTTTAATAAAGGAAAAACTTAAAGAAAAGAATATTGATGCAACTAATTATCTAAAAATAGTTCAATTAAATGGAACAGTGGATTTAGATCCATTTAAAATAGAGTACATCACGTTAACTCACTCAATTCTTGAACCTAATGGTCTTAGAATTGAAACTCCAGCTGGTGTAATATTACATACTGGAGATTGGAAGATTGACCCAGAACCATTAATTGGTGAAAAAATTAATTCTGATAGACTTAAAGAAATTGGTAAAGAAGGTGTCCTTGCTATGGTTTGTGATTCAACAAATGTATTTAGTATGGGAAAAGCTGGTTCAGAACTAGATGTTAGAAAAAGTTTATTAAATATTATGGGTAGCCTTAAAAAAAGAATTGTTATGGCTTCTTTTGCATCAAATGTTGCACGTATGGAAACAGCTTTCTATTGTGCGGAAAAAACTGGTAGACAAATATCTCTAGTTGGAAGATCCATGCATAGAATTTTTAAAGCAGCAAGACAATGTGGCTATTTAAAAAATGTTATTGAACCTATAGATGCACGTGAAGCAAAAAAAATTGCTAGAGAAAAAATAGTTTATCTTTGTACTGGTAGCCAAGGTGAACCCATGGCAGCACTGATGAGAATTTCAAGCTATACTCATCCAGATGTGTTCATCGAAAAAGAAGATGCTGTTATTTTTTCATCTAAAATTATTCCAGGTAATGAAAAAAAATTATACAAATTACAAAATCAATTAGTTAGGGATGGTATTGAAGTTATTTCAGAAGAAAGTGAATTTGTTCATGTTTCTGGCCACCCAAATAGAGACGATCTAAGAGAAATGTATGATTGGATTAAACCTCAATGTGCAGTCCCCGTTCATGGAGAACATAGACATATGATTGAACATATGAAATTTGCACATGAAATGAAAGTTCCACACCCCGTTCAAGTAGAAAATGGAGATATTGTAAAATTAGCTCCAGGTAAACCACATGTTTTTGATAAAGCCCCAAGTGGTAGACTTTATCTAGATGGAAATATGAGTGTCGAAGAAGATGCTCAATCAATTAAAGATAGAAAAAATATAGCTGCTAATGGATATATGGAGGTTACTATTTTAATCACTGCAAAGGGCAATATTCACAAAAGACCTGTATTAACTTTTAGAGGATTACCCGTATATGATACTGACGAATTTATTTATGAATTAGAAGAAGCAATAGAAAAAACAACTAGAACCCTTTCTATAAAAAGTAAAAAACAAGAATACAATTTAATTGATGCATTAAAAATTACATGTAGAAAATGTGCTAAAGAATTGACTGGTAAAAGACCATTTATAAATATCAATCTTGTAAGAATCTAGATGAGTGCAACAGGTCTTGCTATAATTTACATTATAATTTGGTGGATAGTTTTTTTTACAATTCTTCCAATCGACGTAAATAGGCTAAAATCGGTTAAAATTAAAGGTGAAGACGCTGGTTCTCCAGAAAATCCTAAAATGTTAAAAAAATTTATTTATTGTACTGGTATTACAACTGTTATTTTCGTGATAATTTATTTATTGATAAAATATGAATATTTAAATTTAAGATATATAATTAGTTAAAATGTACATTTCAAAATCTTTCATACCAATATTAAAAAATAACCCATCAGAAGCAAAAATTAAATCACACCAATTAATGCTCAGAGTAGGAATGATTAAGCAATCTTCTGCAGGTATTTATTCTTGGCTACCTTTAGGTTTTAAGGTGATGAAAAAAATTGAACAAATAGTAAGAGAAGAACAAAATAAAATTGGTGCCCAAGAAATACTTATGCCAACAATTCAACCCAGCGATATTTGGAAAGAAAGTGGCCGTTATGATGATTATGGAGATGAAATGCTTCGAATTAAAGACAGGCAAGGTAGAGAAATGCTTTATGGACCAACTAATGAAGAGTTAGTCACCGACATATTTAGAACAAGTATTAAATCGTACAAATCACTGCCTCAATTATTGTATCATATACAATGGAAATTTAGAGATGAAGTTAGACCAAGATTCGGAATAATGAGAGGAAGAGAATTTTATATGAAGGATGCATATTCATTTGATGTAAACGACGAAGATGCAACTTTCTCATATAATAAATTCTTTTTTTCTTATTTAAAAACTTTTAAAAGATTGGAACTTTCAGCTATTCCAATGGCAGCAGATACAGGACCTATTGGTGGAAACCTTTCTCATGAATTTATTATTTTAGCAGATACAGGTGAAAGTAAAATTTTTACAGATAAAAGAGTTTTTGATTTAGACAGTGAAGGTTCAATAATGGATAGACAATCTTTAGAAGACTTAAGAAAAAAATATGAACAATATTACTCTGTAGCTGATGAAAAATTTGATAAAATTGAGTTTGAAGAAAAAGTATCTGAGGAAAATAGACTGATTACAAAAGGTATTGAAGTAGGTCACATTTTTTATTTTGGAGATAAGTATTCAAAAGCTCTAAATGCAGCCGTAGATCTTCCGGGTGGTAAAAAAGACTTTGTTAAAATGGGATCATATGGAATTGGTGTATCAAGACTTGTTGGTGCCATTATAGAAGCAAAATATGATGAGAAAAATGAAATTATGAAATGGCCATTTTCTGTAGCACCATATGAACTCGCTATAATTCCAATGATTAATAAAAATGATAAATCTGCACTGGATAAGGCTACTAGCCTTTTTAAACACTTTGAAAGCAATAATATTGATACAATTATTGATGATATGGATGAAAATCTCTCATCTAAAATCAAGAAATTTAATTTAATTGGTGTCCCTTATCAAATCATTATAGGAAAAAAATCAGAAGGTGATCTCTTAGAGTTTAAAGAAATTGGAAAAGACCCTAGGAATTTAACGTTAGATCAAATAACTAAAATTTTAACTGAACTAAAAGAAAAAAATTGATTTCTACATTAGAAAAAGAAATTACGTTTAGATATCTAAAAACGAGAAAAAAAGATGGCTTTTTAAATATAATCTCTATCTTTTCATTTATTGGAATAAGTTTAGGTGTAGCGGTACTGATTATTGTTATGTCAGTTATGAACGGTTTTAGAACTGAGCTAATTAGTAAAATTGTTGGGTTTAATGCACATGTAACAGTTAAACCTTATGAAAACTCAATTAGTTTAGATAAGCTTGATGACAACAACTTAAAACTAATTTCAAAAGATTTAATTTTTAGCAATTCTGGTGAGGCTATTGTTATTAGTAAAGATTATACCAAGGGATTAATTTTAAGGGGTTATAGCAGTAAAAATTTCCCAAAACTTGATGTTGTTAAAAAAGGTAAGTTAATTGGTGAATCAAATCAGTTATTAGAAAACTCAATATCAATAGGCAAAGAATTAAGTTTTAATTTAGGACTTAACATAGGTGACAGAGTGTCAATTATGTCCCCTGTAGGCATTGAAACAATTATTGGGAGCTTACCTAAGCAAGAAACTTTTATTATAAGTTCAATTTTTGATAGTGGTTTGGCAGATTTTGATGCCAACATAGCTTTTATAAATCTTAATACGCTGGAAAGTTTTTTTGATCTAGATAAAGGAAAAAGAAATTTAGAAATTTATTTGAATAATCCATCTAATATTGATGAAATCAAAAATCAGATTCAGAAAATATTTAATAATGAATATGTATATACTTGGGCTGATATGAATAGCTCCTTATTTTCAGCTTTGAAAGTTGAAAGAAATGTAATGTTTATAATCTTATCTTTAATTATTATAGTTGCAGCTTTTAATATTATTTCAGGACTTACAATTTTGGTTAAAAATAAAACAAGAGATATAGCGATACTAAAGTCTATTGGTGTCTTAAATAAATCTATTATAAAAATATTTTTTTTAGTAGGTATCATCATTGGAACTACAGCAACATTCTTTGGGATTTTTTTAGGTGTAATGTTTTCTTTATATATTGAGAACCTTAGGGAATTTCTAAGTAATACCTTTGATATTAGTCTTTTTCCTGAAGAGATTTATTTTTTAAGTACAATGCCTTCTGAAATCAACGCAAAATCAATTTTTATTATTTCACTATGTTCAATTTTTATAACTATTATTGTTTCAATCTTTCCAGCTATAAAAGCGTCAAAATTAGACCCCGTTAAAGGCCTAAAATATGAATAATTTAATATCTATAAAAAAGATTTCTAAATCTTTTTCTAATAATAAAAAAGTAACTGTTTTAAAAAAAATTGATTATTCATTTACAAGGGGTAAAATTTATTCTCTTATGGGTCCATCAGGTTCAGGGAAATCTACACTACTAAATATACTCTCAATGATCGATAAGCCCACAACTGGCTCATTAGTAATTGGAAATAATATAATAAATTTTAATGATAACACTAGTAATGACAAAATTAGGTCTAAAAAAATTGGGATTATCTATCAACAAAATAATTTACTTCCTGACTTCACAGCATTAGAAAATGTTTATCTTGCAGGTCTTGCTCTTAGTAATAATAAAAAAGATTCAATTCAAAAAGCAAAGAAAATTATAAAAGAAATGGGTCTTTCATCTCGAGAGCATCATTACCCATCAGAATTATCAGGTGGCGAAATGCAAAGAATTGCAATGGCTCGAGCACTTATAAATGAACCTGAAATCATATTAGCTGATGAGCCAACAGGTAGCCTCGATCATACGACAGCTAAAGAAGTTTTTAATGTTTTGTATAATTTAAAAAACAAGAATAGATTAATAATCTATGCAACCCATAATAGATTTTTTGCTAATATGGCTGATTGCAAATTAGAAATGATTGATGGTAATATCAAAACTATCAATGCCAGAATTAAATAATCAAAACTTCAATCATCTCAAAATTCATACACAATATTCAATTTGTGAAGGTGCAATTAAGATTGATAATTTAAAAGATTTTTGCAAAGAAAATAAAATACCTTGTTTAGGTCTTTCTGATACATCCAATCTATGTGGTGCCCTAGAATTTGCTGAAAATATTTCTAAAGTTGGAACGCAACCAATAATTGGTACTCAAATTCATTTTAGATTTGAAGATACGACAGGACTACTGCCCTTGATAGCTCTTAATGAAAAAGGATATAAAAGAATTATAGAGCTTTCTTCAAGATCTTATCTTGAAAATGATGCTTTATCTGATCCTCATTTAGATATTAAGGAACTTTTGAATGATATGGAAGGGGTGTCGTTGCTTTCTGGAACAATTCAGGGATTGTTTGGTAAATTATTTGAGAAGGGTCGTTTAGAAGAAATAGCTAAGGTATATAGTAGCTTAACATTAAACTTTAATGATAGATTTTATTTAGAGATTCAAAGACACGGTGATCAAAATGAAATTGCTTTTGAAAAATTTAATTTAGAGCAATCTTTGAAAATAAAAATACCAATTATTGCAACAAATGAAGTTTACTACTTAACACCGGATATGCATGAAGCTCATGATGCTTTAACCTGCATCGGTGCTAAAACTTACGTTAATGAAAAGAATAGAATTAAGTACAGCAATCAACATTACTTTAAATCTAATGAAGAAATGTCAGAATTATTTTCAGATCTTCCTGAAGCTTTAGAGAATAATTTTAACTTACCATTTAAATGTAATTTCAGACCACAATTTTCTAAACCAGTATTACCAAATATTAGTTCTGAAAAAGATGGTAGTGCAGATGAAGTACTTAAAAGAGATTCAATTGATGGATTAAAAGAAAAATTTTTAAAAGTCTTTAAGATTGAGGCAAAGGATTTAAGCAATAATGATCAATTTCTAAAATATAAAGACAGATTAGATCACGAACTAAAGATCATCATTGAAATGAAATATCCAAGTTATTTTTTGATTGTTTCTGATTATATTAAATGGGCTAAGAAAAATGATATTCCAGTAGGACCTGGCAGAGGTTCTGGAGCTGGTTCTCTTGTTGCGTGGTGCCTATCCATTACAGATGTTGATCCAATCAAATTTAATTTAATATTTGAAAGGTTTTTAAACCCTGACCGTGTATCGATGCCCGACTTTGATATAGATTTTTGTGAGGAAAAAAGAGATCTTGTTTTCAAATATTTAACAACAAAATATAAAGATAGTGTTGCTCATATTATTACCTTTGGAAAATTAAAAGCAAGAATGGTTATCAGAGATGTTGGTAGAGTATTAGGTTTACCATATGGTTTTGTTGATAGTATTTCAAAAATGATACCATTTGATCCATCAAGACCACAAAGCTTAATTGAATGTATTAATAGTGAACCACGACTACAAAAATTAGTTAATGAAGATTCTCGTGTAAAAAAATTAACTGATCTTTCTTTAAAATTAGAAGGTTTGAATAGAAATGTTGCAACTCATGCTGCTGGCGTTGTAATAGCAGATAGAAAATTAACAGAAGTTGTTCCTTTATATAAAGATGCAGCTGCAGATTTACTATTACCATCCACTCAATTTGACATGTATTCAGCAGAAAATGCAGGTTTAATTAAGTTTGATTTTTTAGGTCTAAAAACTTTAACTGTAATTAATAGAACTCAAAAACTAATTAATAAAAAAATCAAAGATTTTAAAATTGAAGAGATTAATTTTGAAGATAAGAAAGTTTTTGAACTATTATCATCTGGTCATACAGTAGGACTATTCCAGGTGGAGAGTGCTGGTATGCGTGAAGCATTATTACAAATGAAACCCAATCATATTGAGGATATTATTGCTTTAGTTGCTCTTTATCGTCCAGGACCTATGAGCAACATACCAGTTTATAATGACTGTAAACATGGAAGGCAAACACCAGATTACTTGCATCCTTTACTTGAGGATATTCTTAAACCTACCTACGGGGTAATTATTTATCAAGAACAGGTAATGCAAATAGCTCAAAAGCTATCTGGGTTTAGTGCGGGAGAAGCAGACATTTTAAGAAGAGCAATGGGTAAAAAGAAAAGAGCAGAATTAGAAAGACAAAAACAGGGTTTTATTGCTGGAGCTCTTAAAAATGGAATTAGTAAGGATGTTGCTGCAAGTATATTTTTAAAAATTGAACCATTTGCTGAGTATGGTTTTAACAAAAGTCACGCAGCAGCTTATGCAATCATTTCTTATCAAACAGCATTTTTAAAAACATATTATCCTAAAGAGTTTTTTGCGGCGTCAATGACAATGGATTTGTCAAATCAAAATAAACTTGGAGAATTTCATGAAGAGCTTAAAAGAATTAATATCAAAGTTGTAAGACCGGATATAAATAGATGTTTTGCAGATTTTCAATTTGACGAAGAAAATTTTTATTATGCTTTGGGTGGAATTAAAAGTGTGGGACTTGAGGCAATTTTTAATGTAGTGAAGGAAAGAAATGAAAATGGCAATTTTAAATCAATCAATGATTTTCTAAATAGAGTTAGCCCTAAAGATATTAATAAATTACAGTTGGAAGGATTGGTTAAAGCTGGTGCCTTTGATAATATAGACAATAATAGACAGGCATTATTTAATTCAATTCCAAATTTTATTTTAAAAACAAAAAATATTTTTGAGAATAAGGCAGCAAACCAAATTGATCTTTTTGGTTCTGATGAAGAGCAAGACAATGAAATAGTTCTAAATATTGACGATTGGAAATTTGAAGATCGATTATCAAGAGAATTTGAAGCTATAGGTTTTTTTATATCCGATCATCCCTTAAATCAATTTAAAGAAATTTTTGATGATTATAAAATAGTTGATTATGCAAAATTTAATCTAGACGATAATATTAAAGATGCAAATATTGCAGCCACACTTTTAAAAATCACAGAAAGAAAAACTGCTAGAGGAAACTCATATGGTGTTATTAAGTTTACAGACTTAACTAGTGTTTTTGAACTTTTTATTTTTTCTGACATATTAGAACTTAATAGAGATGTTCTTATTGAGGGTAGTTCATTAATTATAACCTTGATTAAGACAATCTCTAAAGATGAAAATAAATCTAAAAGAATAAACGTTCAAAAAATAGCCTCTTTAAAAGATCTCTTCAATAAACCTGTTAATGAAATTGTATTCAACCTTAGTTCTGTTAAAGACATTGGTAAAATATCTGATTTAATTAGTGAAGAAGGCACTACTGAAATAAAAATTAATATTAGTAATGAGTCTAACGATATTAGCTTTAAACTTGGAAATAGACGGCTTATTGACAGAAAAGCTATAAATACACTGCGTAATAATGATATTTTAACTATTATTAACTAAAAAAGACTTGTTTATTTTTCAAATAATTTGTAAATAACTCTTAAATTAAATTAACACGCACACAGTTTGTGGTTTTATACCTCCGGTCCTTAAATGGAAGTTACTGTGGTGGCTTAACCGGGAATAAATATGAAAATACCAAGTCTAACTATCCAACAATTATTAGAAGCAGGCGTCCATCTGGGTCACAAGACCTTAAGATGGAATCCAAAAATGAAGAAATACATCTTCGGTAAAAGAGATTCAATTCACATTATTGATTTAACTCAAACAGTAGAATTAGCAAATGTAGCTTTAGAAAAAGTCTATAATATTATTGCTAATAATGGAAAAATTCTTTTTGTATCTACTAAAAAACAAGCATCAGAAGCTATTGCGGAAGTTGCAAAAGAAACTGGACAATACTTTGTAAATTACAGATGGTTAGGAGGTATGTTAACCAACTGGGGAACAATCTCAGGATCAATAAAAAAAATGAAGAAATATGAAGCTGATCTTGTAGCTGAAAATAGAGGCTTTACAAAAAAAGAACTACTAAAAATGAGTGTCAAAAAAGATAAACTAGAAAGAGCCCTAGGAGGAATTGCCGAAATGAAAAAAGTTCCTGATTTAGTTTTTATTATTGATACAAACTATGAATCTTTGGCTATTGCCGAAGCTTCTAAATTGGGTATTCCAATTTGTGCTATATTAGATAGTAATTCAAATCCTGATGGAATTGATTTTCCAATTCCTGGTAATGATGATGCTAGAAGAGCAATTGATCTTTATTGTAATCTAGTAAAAGAAACCATTGAAAATGCGAAGAAAGCAGCTCCATCTAAAACAGAAGAAAAGCCAGAAGTTGAAGATGATAAGGTAAATGATAAATCTACGAAAACTGTTCAAGAATTAGATAGAGAAAAACTAGATGCTAAATTTTCAAAAAAAGAAAAAGAAAAGTTAAATTAATATGAGTGATATTGAAAAAGTAAAACAATTGAGAGAAGCAACTGGAGCTGGTTTTAAAGATTGTAATCTAGCAGTAAAAGAATCAGGTGGAGATTTAGATAAAGCAGTAGAAATTTTAAGAGTTAAAGGTATTTCTAAAGCTTCTAAAAAAATGTCTAGAGATGCAAAAGAAGGTGTGATTGCAACTTCTGGAGATGAAAATAAAATTTCCGTAATAGAACTTAATTGTGAGACTGATTTTGTAGCTAAAAATGATGAGTTCGTCTCTTTTGCAAAAGAACTGAGTGAATTAAATGATAAAATTAATTCTGATTTAGATAAATTAAATAAATCTAATATGCTAAATGGTAAAACTGTTGAAGATAATCTTGTTTCATTAATTGCAAAAATGGGTGAAAAAATAACAGTTGGTAAAGCTAAGACATTTAACCAATCAGGTGTTAAAAATTTTAATTATTTACACACAGTAGTAAAAGATAATTTATCTAAATTGTCAGTTATAGCATCACTTGAAACCTCTGATGATAGTAATGCCGTTAAAACTTTTGGTAAACAGCTTTCAATGCATATAGCTGCATCAAATCCATTGGCTTTAAGTTCGGATTTGATTGATAAAGATGTGCTTCAAAAAGAGCAAGATCTTGTAACAGAGGAGCTAAAGAGTTCTGGAAAGCCTGAGGAAATTGCGCAAAAAATTAGCTTAGGTAAGATGAATAAATTTAAAGATGAAAATTCTTTGTTAACACAGGCCTGGGTTATGGAACCAAAAAAGAAAGTGCAAGATATTGTAAAAGAGCTTAATATACCTGATCTAAAGATTAATGATTTTTTTAGAATTAAGATAGGTGAATAAATGTTTAATGAAAAAACATATAGTCAAAAGATGGATAAAACCATTGAAGTTTTTTCAAAAGAATTAACATCATTAAGAACAGGAAGGGCAAATGCATCAATGCTAGACCTTGTTAAAGTTGATGTTTATGGACAGGGTATGCCATTAAACCAAGTTTCCAGCATAACAACTCCGGATTCTAGAACGATCAATATTCAAGTTTGGGATCTTAACAATGTTCCACTTGTAGACTCAGCTATAAAAAAATCAGAATTGGGTTTAAACCCTCAAATTGATGGTCAATTAATTAGATTACCGGTTCCAGATTTAAATGAAGAGAGAAGAATGGAGATTAAAAAATTAATTAAATCTATGGGTGAAAAGTGTAAAATCTCAATCAGAAATATTAGAAGAGAAGCTAATGATGATTTAAAAAAGTTAGTTAAAGATAAAGAAATTAGTGAAGATGATGAAAAAAAAAATGAAAAAATAGTACAAACATTTACTGATGAACATATTAAAACTATTGATGTAAAAGTTGAAGCTAAAGAAAAAGAAATAATGACTATATGAACCCAATTAAGCATGTTGCCATCATTATGGATGGAAACGGAAGATGGGGAACAAAATACAAAAACTCAAGAAATGCTGGACACAAAGCAGGTGTTAATACTGTTGAGATGATAATTAATGAGTCAATTAAAAAAAAGTTTCAATTTTTAACATTATACGCATTTTCCACAGAAAATTGGAAAAGGCCTAAAAAAGAAATAACTTTTTTATTCACTTTATTAGAAAATTTTTTGATTAAAAAAATTGACCAATTGATCAAAGGTAGCATTAAGATTAAATTTATTGGTAACTTAAAAATACTACCAAAGACATTGCAAAAATTAATGAAAGAGGCAGAAAAAAAAACATCAATTAATAATAAATTAACAGTTAATATAGCATTAAATTACGGTTCAAAAAGTGAAATTATTAATGCAGTTAAAGTTATTAATAAAAATCAAAAAAGAATTACCGAAAAAAATATAGAAAATAATTTATATACTAAAAATATGCCAAATCCAGATATACTAATTAGAACTGGAGACACTCAAAGACTCAGTAATTTTCTATTATGGCAATTAGCTTATACTGAAATTTT
>CAJQRR010000044.1 GCA_905612385.1 uncultured Candidatus Pelagibacter sp. | reverse complement strand
ATTATAAGCACACTTAATCAATTAAATGCAGATCCACTAAGAAATAGGATACTCTTTAAAGTTCTTCCTTTAAAAGTTTAAAATTTATACTAAAATAATCAGTGATTATGACAGTTAAACCAATTTTAACAGAACCAAACAAGCTATTAAGACAAATTTCTAAGCCAGTTGAAAGTGTTGGTGACGACGAAAGAAAGCTTATGGATGATATGTTGGATACTATGTATGCGGCACCTGGAATAGGTCTTGCAGCAATTCAAATAGGTGTACCAAAAAGAATTATAGTGATGGACACAAGTAGAGATGAAGACAAAAAAGAACCTAGATATTTTGTTAACCCCATTATTAAGAATAGAAATAAAGAAAAAGTAAAATATGAAGAAGGATGCTTATCTGTACCAGATCAATTTGCAGAAATAGAAAGACCTAATGCATGTGAGATTGAATATTTGGATTATGATGGAAAAAAACAACTACTAAAAGCAGATGGTTTATTGGCAACTTGTATTCAACACGAAATGGATCATTTAGAAGGAATTTTGTTTATTGACTATTTATCAAAATTAAAAAGATCTATGATTATAAAAAAACTTTCTAAAAATAAAGTTAATAGAGAAATTTTTTAGATAATGCTAAAAAAAATTGTCTTTATGGGAACGCCATTTTTTGCTGTACCTATACTAACATCGTTATATCAAAATGGATACCCAGTATCAGTAGTATACACACAGCCACCTCAAAAATCACAAAGAGGACAAAAAATTAATAAATCACCTATACAAGGAATTTCAGAAACTTTAAAAATAGAATACAGAACACCAAGTTCATTAAAAAATAATAAGGAAGAATATGATTATTTAAAAGAGCTAGATGCAGATATAGCAATTGTTGTTGCCTATGGACAAATTATTCCTAAAGAATATTTAAGTTTGGTTAAAAAAGGTTTTATAAATATTCATGCTTCACTTCTTCCTAAATGGAGAGGAGCAGCGCCCATTCAAAGATCAATTATGAATTTAGAAAAAGAAACGGGTGTTAGTATTATGAGAATTGGAGAAAAATTAGACACAGGACCTGTTTGTAATTCTTATAAGATAGAGATTATGTCTGACGATAATTCAGAAACGATAGCTGAAAAACTTTCTACGTTAGCAGCAGAAAAAATATTAGATAACATCGATGAGATCTTAGAGGATAAAATAGAATTTAAAGAGCAAAATCATAACAAGGCAAGCTATGCAAATAAAATTGAAAAAATAGAAGGTCAAATTGAATGGGGTGAAACTGCAGAAAATATAATTGGTAAAATAAATGGATTATACCCAAGTCCTGGTGCTTTTTTTATACACAATGGTGAAAGATACAAAATTTTAAAAGCAAGCTTATCACTTGGTAATGGTAAAATTGGAGAGGTATTAGACAACTATTTGGAGGTTAGTTGTGGCAATAAAAAATCAATTAAAGTTTTAGAAATTCAAAGACAAGGAAAAAGACCTCAAAATATTAGTGAATTTATGCTTGGATCACAGATTAAAAAAGGTTCAAACTTGAGTAATGCATAGATATCAAATTCTAATTGAATATGTAGGAACTAATTTTATTGGTTGGCAAATTCAGTCTAAAGGAAAATCAATCCAAAAATTAATTCAAACAAAACTATCTAAACTTTTAAAAGAAAAAATATTATTAATTGGGTCTGGCAGAACAGACGCAGGGGTTCATGCAACTGAACAATCAGCACACTTTGAATGCAAAAAAAAAATACAAAACTTAGATAAATTTATAAAATCAGTAAATCACTTTGTAAATGACATGAATATATCAATTATAAACATTAAAAAGAGAAGCATAAATTTTCATGCAAGGTTTTCTGCAAAACAAAGAATTTATAAGTATGTAATTTTAAATCGATTAAGTAGACCCTCTATAGATAAAGAAAGAGGATGGCATATAATTAAAGAGTTAGATGTTACATTAATGAAAAAGGGTGCAAAAAAACTTTTAGGTACAAAGGATTTTTCTACATTTAGATCATCAAGCTGTAATGCTAAAAGTCCAATTAGAACTATGAAATCAATCAAAATTAAATCAATTAAAGGCAGAATTGAAATACAATTTAAATCTCAATCATTTTTACAACAACAAGTTAGATCAATGGTTGGTTGTTTAAAATATCTAGCTTCAAAAAAATGGAATTTAAAAAAATTTGACTTTGTCTTAAAGTCAAAAAAAAGAATACTTTGTGCACCACCTGCACCAGCTGAAGGGTTATTTTTAGAAAAAGTTATTTACTAGATTTTTGCTGCCCAATACTGAATTTTTTATTTATTCTCCACCTTGACTCAGCTCGAACAATAAAGCCACAACAGTTTTTAGAACGGCACTTACATGGGAATTGTTTATAGTCTTCATCATAACCAAATCCATAATCAGCAGTTATCTCTTCACCTTTCTGAATGTCTTTTATAGCAATCAACCATAATTTTAAGCCAGTTCCATTATAGTCACAGTTATTAGAACAAGAGTGATTTATTAAACGTGCAGGGTTCCATGAAACGTCTCCATCCATGTCATATTTTTTATTTAAGTTAAATAAGTAAATAGGTTTTGCATTATCAAATCTTTCAGTCGCTTCAGTTTGTTTTTTAGTAATAATTTTTCCAACATAATCAATAATTCTAGTACCTTCTTTAATGTCTTTTATAGCATAAAGACCACGACCTTTTTTATCGATGTCAGATTTTTGAATTTTATAAAGTTTCACTGTGAGTTATTTAATGTCTATTAAGAAATTATCAATCAAATTCTAGTAAGGCTTTAACGTGCATCTCAGTGCTCTCTTGGAGGGCTAAGAGATCGTAGCCACCCTCCAGAATAGAGACTACTTTTCCATCACAATATAATTTAGATAATCCCAAAGTTCTTTTGGTGATTTCGTAAAAGTCTTTACTCTCCAGCTGAAATTGAGCCAGTGGATCATCTTTGTGAGCATCAAAACCTGCAGAAAGTAGTATAAATTCAGGTTTGAATTCATCTATTTTTTTCAAAACATATTCATATGCATTTAAATATTCTTCAGAGGTTGTGCCAGCTGGTAGTGGAATATTGAATATATTATTATATTTACCTTTTTCTTGCTCTGTACCAGACCCAGGGTAGAAGGGATATTGGTGAGTTGAAATATACAAAACTTTCTCACTATTTTGAAAAATGTCTTGTGTTCCATTTCCATGATGAACATCAAAATCAATAATTGCAATTTTATTAAGTCTATATTTATCTATTAGGTAATTAGCTCCAACAGCTACATTGTTGTAAATACAAAAGCCCATAGCTTTATTTTTTTCTGCATGGTGTCCTGGAGGTCTGACAGCACAAAAAGCATTTTTAAATTCATTATTTTGAACACCATCAATAGCTGTAATGATTGACCCTACAGCATCTGAGGTAGCCTCTTTACTTCCTGGAGATACAATTGTATCTCCATCTAAAAAAGATAATCCCTTCTTTGGAAAAGATCTTTCTATAAAATTTATATAATCAGAATTGTGAGTTATTTCTAAAAGTGACCTATTAAATTTTGAAGGTTTTTTCCAAACTAAATTCTTATTATCTAACTTTTTAAAATTATCGATAACTGCTGTAACTCTATCAATTTTTTCTGGATGTCCATCGCCTGTATTGTGATTTTGATAAGTATCAGAAGTTATTAAACCAGTTTTCATTCAAAATAATTTTCCAAGATACTAGAATATATTTTTGTTAACTTTTTTAAATCTGAAATAGATACTGCTTCATCTACTTTGTGCATTGTTTTACCTACTAGACCAAATTCTAAACATGGAGCAATTTTTCTAATAAATCTAGCATCCGAAGTCCCACCTGTAGTGGATAGCTGAGGTTTAATTTTTGTAATTTTTTTTATAACATCTTGAATCATATAAGTAGTTTTATTAGGCTTAGTTAAAAAAGCCTCACCAGATACACGATATTCTATTTTAAAATTAGATTTATTTTTTTTGGCAATATCTTTAAAAATTTTATTTAATCTATTTTTTAAGCTAGAAGAAGAGTGTTTATTGTTAAATCTTATATTAAATGTAGCGTTTGCAACACCGGGGATAACATTATCAGCAGTATTATCGATATTAATTTTAGTTACTTCTAAGTTTGTTGGTTGAAAATCTTTTGTTCCTTTATCAAATTTTATTCCTTTTATTTCATTTAATATTTTAATCATTGTGGTTGAAGGATTATTAGCACGATGAGGGTACGCAACGTGGCCTTGAGTACCAATTATAGTTAACTCTGCATTAATACTTCCTCTTCTGCCAATCTTAATCATTTCACCAAGCTTATTAGGATTTGTAGGCTCTCCAACCAAACAAAAATCTATTTTTTCTTTTTTCTCTTTTAAATAATCAACTACTTTTTTAGTACCATTAATTGCAACGCCCTCTTCATCACCTGTAATTAACAAACTAATAGAACCTTTAAATCTTTTATTATTTGATACAAAGTTATTTACTGCAACAACCCAACTTGCTATTGCACTTTTCATATCATTTGCACCTCTTCCAATTAGGTGGTTTTTTTTAATAGCAGGATTAAATGGTTTTATAGTCCAATCTTTTAAATTTCCTGGAGGTACCACGTCTAAGTGGCCTGCAAACATAAAGTTTGGTTGTGAATTACCCAGCCTTGCATATAGGTTTTTAACAGGTTTAGATTTTTTACCTTTAAACTCTAAGATTTTACATTTAAATCCAATAGCCGTTAGTTTATCTGCTAAGAATTTCATTACACCCGCATCAATAGGTGTGATGCTTGGAAATCTTATTAGCTCCTTTGCTAATGTAATTTCATTATAAGTTGGCATTTAGTCTCTTAGTAGATCGTTAATAGAAGTTTTAGATCTAGTTTTTTCATCAACTTGTTTAATTATCACTGCACAATATAAAGCAGGACCCTTGCCATCTTTACTTGGTAAGCTACCAGGTACTATTACTGAGTAAGGTGGAATTTTTCCATAGATTACTTCTCCAGTTTCTCTGTAGACAATTTTTGTAGATTGACCAATAAATACACCCATGGATAAAACTGATCCTTCACCTACGATTACTCCTTCAACTATCTCAGAACGAGCTCCTACAAAACAGTTATCCTCAACAATCGTTGGATTAGCTTGCATTGGCTCTAATACTCCACCAATCCCTGCGCCACCAGATATGTGACAGTTCTTTCCTATTTGTGCACAAGACCCAACAGAAGCCCAAGTGTCCACCATAGTTCCTTCATCCACATAAGCTCCAATATTTACAAATGAAGGCATCAAGACAACATTTTTTCCAATGAAAGACCCGTGTCTAACTACTCCATTAGGCACCATTCTAAACCCAGCTTTTTTATGTTCTTCTCTCCCCCAGCCTGCAGTTTTTCCTCTAACTTTATCCCACCAAGTAGCATAGGGACCTGCAAGAGTTTGCATTTCGTTAGTTTTAAAACTTAAAAGAATTGCTTTTTTAATCCACTGATGAACTACCCACTCACTATCTTTTTTTTCAGCAACTCTTAAAACACCTTTATCAACAAGTTCAATTGTTTCTTTAATTGCATCTAATATTGTTTGGTCAGATTGGCCATTAATTGAATCCTTGTTGTCCCAAGCTGTATTGATAATGTTTTCAAATTCTTTCATAGTTTTATTTTATTATTAGTAGGTTAGTTTTATTGTGCTTTTAATATATTAATTTCTTGAAGAAAAGAAGGCAAGCTCTTAATCTTATAATCAATATATGGTTTATCTGCATCTTTTTTTGCAAATACCTCATCATTCTCAAGCCAGCAAGTTTTCATTCCTAAGTTTTTAGCTTGTTCTAGATTATGAGCAATATCTTCGATCAATATTGATTTTGTTGGATCAAGATCAAATTTTTCTACTATTTTTTTATAAGGTTCAATTTTAGGTTTTGGAATAAAATTAGCATCAACAATATCAAACGCTCCATCAAACAAACCATCTATGCCCAGTTGTTTAGTTACATTTTCAACATGTGCATGAGAGCCATTGGTAAAAATATATTTTTTTTCCTTAATTTTAATTAACTCTTCTTGCAATGCTTCATCTTTTGGAAGCCAACTGATATCTATATCATGAACAAATTCAAGAAACTCATGTGGGTCAATTTTATCATGATTCATTAATCCCGATAATGTTGTTCCATATTCATAGAAGTATTCTTTTTGAATTTCTCTTGCTTTAATTAAATCCACGTTAAATTTCTTTGAAATAAAAGAAGACATCTTTTTATCAACTTCAGAAAAAACCTTTGTTTGTCCAGAATACAAAGTATTATCTAAGTCGAATAGCCAGTATTTAGTATCAATTAAATTTTTCATTCTCTAATTAAAGTTCCCGAACCTTTATCAGATAATAGTTCAAAAAGGAGTGAGTGATTTTTTCTTCCATCAATTATTACAACTGCCTTGACTCCATTACTTACAACATTTAGACAATTCTTAATTTTAGGTATCATCCCACCAGAAATTACCTCTTGATCAATTAATTCATTAGCTTTTTTAGAGTTAATTTCAGGGATTAGTTTTTTTTCACTATCTAATACTCCCTCTACATCACTAATAATCATTAATCTTCTAGCATTTAGCTCAATTGCGATCGATCCTGCAGCGGTATCGGCATTTATATTAAAAGTCTGATTATCTTTATCTGAACCTAGGGGTGCAACGACAGGTACTTCGTTCGCTTTGATTGTTTCAGTTAATAGATCTTTATTAATTTTAGTAGGTGTTCCCACAAATCCAAGGTCTTTGTTTTCTTGTACGACAGTAATTATATTATTTTCTTTTGAGGTAATTCTTTTTGCTTTACAGGCCAACTCATTTAAAGCTCCAACAATCTCTTTATTAAATTCGATTAATACATCCTCAACTATGTTGAGGGTATCTTTATCAGTAACTCTTAGTCCATTAATAAAATTACTTTTAATATTAACTTCAGAAAGTTTACTGTTAATTCTTTTTCCACCTCCATGAACAATTACAGGATTAAAACCAAGTTTGTTTAAAACGACCACATCTTCAATAAAAATTTTAAATAATTTTGGATCAACTAAAACACTGCCACCACACTTAATGATAATAAACTCATCATTATATTTTTCTAAATATTTTTTTACTTCTTCAGCTGTTGGGCCGTCTTTAGGTAGGATGTTTATTAATTCTTCTTCTTTTAACAATGACATTTAGGTTGTTTTGATAGTCATTTTTCTTTGAACAATATATTGCTGAATCATTGTGAAGATGTTGTTGAAACTCCAGTAGATAACAAGACCTGCAGGAAATGGTGCAAGAATTACAGTTAAAAATACTGGAAAGAACATAAATATTTTAGCCTGTATAGGATCTGGCGGAGTAGGGTTAAGCTTTTGTTGTATAAACATTGTGATACCCATAATGATCGGCCATGCACCTATCAATAAGAAAGAAGGTGGATCCCAAGGGAGTAAACCAAAAACATTAAATAAAGATGTTGGATCTCTATCACTTAAGTCATGTATCCATCCATAAAATGGCATGTGTCTCATTTCAATAGTTACAAATAATACTTTATATAGCGCAAAGAAAACTGGAATTTGAACCAGAATAGGTAGACAACCACTCATAGGATTAACTTTTTCTTTTTTATACAGAGCCATCATTGATTGTTGTAATTTCATTTTATCATCTTTATGAATCTCTTTTAATCTTGCCATTTCTGGAGCTAATAACTTCATCTTTCCCATCGACTTAAAGCTAAAGTTGGCAAGAGGAAAGAAAGCCAATCTAATACAAACTGTGACAGCAATAATTGCTAAACCGTAATTGCCAAGCAATTTAAAGAAATAGTCCAATACAAAAAATAAAGGCTTAGTTATAAAATACATAAAACCCCAATCAATCGCTAGATCAAATTTATTAATATTTAGACTTTCAGCATAACCATCAATGACATTTACTCTTTTAGCTGCAACTATAATTTGAATTTTTTCTTCAATAGAACTGTTTGCTTTAACCTCAATACCTTTTGTAGATATGTAATTAGCTCTGAACTTATTTTTATAGTCAAAAGTTGTTTTAAACTCTTTACCTTTAGGGGGTATAACCGATGTAACCCAAAATTTATCTGAAATTGCAACAAACCCTTCTTGTGCAGTTTGAGTAAACTTTTTTTCCTGAATATCGTCGTAATCTTCTTCAATTAACTGATCGTCAAGTACAGATAGAAATCCCTCATGTAAAATATAAAAACCAGATATTTCTGGCAATTTATTTCTAATTATTTGCCCGTATGAATAAAAATTATAAGATTTATCTGATGCATTAATTATTTTTTCTTTTACAGTAAATAAGAATTGGTCATCTAAGCTTATATATTTTTCAAATGTAATGCCTTGAGAGTTGCTCCATGTTAGTTTTACAGGACTATTATTAGTTAATTTTTTGTTTCCGGAAACTTTCCAAACTGTAGAAGCATCAGGTATATCTATATTTTTGTTAGTGCTTACAAAGCCACTTTCGATTAAATAACCATCTTCAACATTTCTTGGGTTCAATAAAGTTATTTTATCACTTCCATTAAGTTCAACATTATATTCTTTGAAAGTTAAATCGTCTATTGCCGCACCTTTTAAAGAAATAGATCCAACAACACTAGCATTTTCAAATTGAATTCTATCATTTTCTTTTAAAGCATCTATTCTTGAGAGCTTTGCAAAGTTTTCATTTTTATCTAGGCTAGGAGTGTCTTCATTATTTTCAATTTTATTTTGTTCAGCTAGATTTTTTTTAATAGTTGCAGGATCAGGTTGAAAAAAAAGAGAGTATAAAATAATAACAGCTGCTGATAAGGATATTGCTGCGATTACGTTTCTAGTATCCATTATTTCTTAGCCTTTAATTCTTTGTTTACTGGATCAAACCCTTCACCGCCACCCAATATCTTAATAGGATGACATGAAAATATTCTTTTAGTACTTTTTGAGATCCCTTTAAGGAGCCCGTATGTTCTTAAGCATTCAATTGCATATTCTGAACACGTTGGAAGATATCTACACGAAGGAGTTAAGTAGGGGCTAATAACTATTTTGTAAAATTTGATCAGGCCAATTAAAATGTTCGATATAATATTCATTACTTAATCTTTTTTATGTCTTGGAATAAAGTATCTTTTATTATCGCATATTCATTGTTTAGCATAGTTATTTTCGCAATTACAAGGTAAGAATAATCAAAGTTTATTGTCATTCTTTTTACAGCTTCATTCATAATATTTCTCAATCTTCTTTTAATTTTATTTCTCTTTACGGCACCACGGATTAGTTTTTTTTTAGCTACAAAGCTAATGTTTAGTTTCTTATTATCTTTATCCTCAAGGGGACCAAAAAAGAGAGTGATATATTTATTTGAGATTTTTTTCTTCTTAAGTAAATTTTTGAAATCTTCGTTTTTAGAAAGAGCAACAATTTTGCTTTTCATTTGGTCTGACTTATTTACCTTTTGGCTTTTTTTGAGTGGATGACACAGTAAGATCCTTACGTCCCTTATCACGTCTTCTCTTAAGAAGTTTTTTCCCACCTTTAGTAGCCATCTTTGATCTGAAACCATGTTTTTTAAGACGTTTTCCAACTTTGGGCTGATATGTTCTTTTCATAGGATTTATTTAAGTTTTTTTAAATTCCGCTCTTTATAGTAATTATATGTATAAATAGCAAATAGAAGATTTTATAATACCATCAATTAATTATGGAAAAATCAAAAAAAGTTAAGATAACTTTAGGTTTATTTTATCTTCTAGTTGTTTCCTCATTTTTATACTTTTTTTTATCAAAATTCACTCTTGAAGAATTAACCAGCTACGAGTTCATCAAAAATAACAGGGATTATTTTTTTGAATTAAAGCAAACTAATTTATTTTTAATCTCTTTAGTATTCTTAATAGCTACAATTATTTGGGTTGTTATGGCTGGATTTGGCTTGCCAGCCGCACTCCTAGCTGGTTTTATTTTTGGCAAGTGGTTTGGAATATTTATCTTAATAATTGGAATGACCATCGGTGCAACAATTTTATATATGCTTGGTAATTATTTTTTTAAAGAAGTAATTAAAGAAAAGTTTTTGAATAGGTTTAAAAATTTAGAAATAAAATTTAAAAGATCGGAATTTATTTATCTTCTAGCCTATAGGTTTATAGGAGGAATTCCTTTTGCACTATCAAATGTATTGCCTTGTATTTTTAATGTTAGAATAAGTAATTTTTTTTGGGCAACATTAATAGGACTAACGCCGCAATTGTTTTTAATTGTTTCAATTGGAAGTGGGCTTGAAAAAATTATAGATCAAAATTTAGAGTCCCCAAGAATCATAGATTTAATATATTCGCCAGATATATACATTCCAATGCTTGCTTTTGCAGTCTTAATAATAATCACAATTATAGCTAAAAAAATACTCTACAAGAATTAGTCTGGTGCCCCCACCAAGAATCGAACTTGAAACTTATCCTTACCATGGACATGTTATACCATTTAACTATAGGGGCTATTTTGGTATTTATTGAAGTATTTCTATAATAAATCATTTTTTTCAAAATATTGCCTTAATTTTTTTCATATAATGATTTATATCTAGCGAAGGAAAATTTTATGGGAATTCATTACGATTATAAATCTACGAAAGGCAATAAGCTGATGGAAAAGCAAGCTAAGAGAGAAAAGAAGCTTGCAGAAAAAAGAGCAAAGCGTGAAGCTAAAGAGGGTCCAAGAGTAGAAGATGAGCCAGAAAAAACTTTAGATGCATCAAAACCTATCACTTTAGATTTTTTAACTAATCCAGATAAATAATGAGTGATAAAGAAAAAAATGAAAGATTAAGTTTAGCACTTAAAAAAAACCTTAAAAAAAGAAAAATTTTTCAAAAAAAAAATAAGAAGAAAAGTAAATAATGTCAGTACTTTCCGATAAATCTATAAGGAAGTTAGCAGTTGAGCAGTCAATGATTTCTCCTTTTGTAGACAAACAAGTACGTGATGGTAAAATTTCTTACGGACTAAGTTCATTTGGTTATGATGCAAGAGTAGCTGATGAATTTAAGATATTTCATAATGTAAACTCTTCTATTGTTGATCCCAAAAAATTTACGTCAGATAATTTTGTTACAAAAAAAAGCTCTGAATATATTATTATTCCTCCAAATTCATTTGCACTAGGAACCACAATAGAAGTTTTTAAAATTCCAAGAGATGTTATGTGTATTGTTGTAGGTAAAAGTACATACGCAAGAACTGGAATTATTGTTAACGTAACACCGATTGAATCAGAGTTTTTTGGTACTGTTACTCTAGAATTTTCAAATACCACTCCACTACCAGCAAAAATATATGCAAACGAAGGAGTTGCACAATTTTTATTTCTAAAAGGTGACCAGTCTCCAGAAACTTCATACGCTGACCGCAAAGGTAAATATATGGGTCAAACTGGAGTAACTTTACCAAAAGTATAATCATGAAAAAATTAGAAGTCTTTGGAGCAGCAAAGCTCAAGGGACAAATTAGAATTTCAGGCTCTAAAAATGCATCTCTCCCAATCTTAGCCGCAACTTTATTATCAGATAACAAAATATATTTAACAAATCTACCTAAGGTAAAAGATATTGAAACAATGGTGCTATTATTAAAGTCTTTAGGTTCGGCAATTGAAGATAATAAAAAAAACATTAACTATTAACAATAATAAACAAACTAAAACTTTTGCAGCTTATGGCCTGGTTAAAACTATGAGGGCAGGGATATTGGTTTTAGGACCATTACTTGCAAAGTTTGGTAAAGCAAAAGTATCCTTACCTGGTGGCTGTGCGATTGGTACAAGGCCAGTTGATATTCATTTACAAGCACTATCAAAGCTTGGAGTAAAATATAAAATTATTCAAGGGTATGTTCACGCAAATGCCCCTAAAGGATTAGTTGGAGCAAATATTAAATTCCCAAAAATTTCAGTTGGTGCTACAGAAAATTTAATTATAGCTTCATGTTTAGCTAAAGGAAAAACAACCTTATCAAACTGTGCTATTGAACCTGAGATTAAAGATCTAGTTAATTTTTTGATTAATATGGGCTGCAATATTAAGTGGATTGCAAAGAGAACTATTAAGATTAAAGGTGTAAATAACCTACGTGAAACAAAATATAAAGTAATGCCAGACAGAATAGAGGCAGGTACTTACTTAATTGCTGCTGCTTTAATTGAAGGAAATTTGAAAATTACCGGAATTGATCCCAAGATAATAAATACAGAAATTAATATTTTGAAAAAAGTAGGTTCAAAAATAATTTTAAGAAAAAATGAAATACTTATTCAGGGAAGTAAAAAAATTAAAAATATGAATATTAAAACTTCTCCTTATCCTGGATTTCCAACAGATTTACAGGCACAAATGATGGTCTTGCTGTGTAAAGCTAATAAAAAATCTTATATTAGAGAAGAAATATTTGAAAATAGATTTATGCACGTAGCAGAGCTAAATAGAATGGGAGCAAAAATTTCTATCAATGGCAATAAAGCCACAATTGAGGGAAATATTAAATTTGAAGCAGCAGAACTAATGGCAACTGATTTAAGAGCATCCGTATCCTTAATACTTGCAGCGCTTGCTTCTAAAGGAAAGTCGATAATTAATAGAATATATCACCTTGATAGAGGGTATGAGAATATAGAAAAGAAGTTAAAAAAAGTAGGTGCTAAAATTA
>CAJQRR010000043.1 GCA_905612385.1 uncultured Candidatus Pelagibacter sp. | reverse complement strand
ATTCGATATCATTGATATATGAACTTGATAAAGATAACTTTAAAAATGGTGTTTATATTTTTATTAAAAAAGCTTTACCACTTACACTTTTAACATCAATTTTCTTCGTTATTAGCCTGTATTTTCTGTCTAACTACTATCAATTAACTGACGCAATATTAAAAGTTATATTTATTGGTTTGGCGTCTTTAACCTTTCCTCATATATTGCTTGAGTATCTTTTAGAAAAAAATGAAAAATAAAGAAATTAAAGTATTGTTATCTGCTCCAAGAGGTTTTTGTGCTGGAGTAGAAAGAGCAATAGAAATAGTTAAAAAAAGTATTAAAAAATATGGTGCACCAGTTTATGTGCGACATGAAATAGTTCACAATAAGCACGTAGTGGATAGTCTTAAGGCAATAGGTGCAATTTTTGTTGAAGAGCTAGAACAGATTAAAGATAAGACTAGACCAGTAATTTTTTCTGCGCACGGTGTACCAAAATCAGTACCCCTAGAAGCTAATGACTATAATATGGAATATGTAGATGCTACTTGTCCTCTTGTCTCAAAAGTCCATAGAGAAGCAGAAAACCTTCACAAAGCTGGTTACCATATTATTCTTATAGGACATAACAATCATCCAGAAGTTATTGGTACTATGGGGCAATTACCAGAAGATATGATTGATTTAATTCAAGATGAGCATGATGTTGAATTATATGAATTAGATAATAATAAAAAAATTGCATATGTTACTCAAACGACTCTGTCTGTTGATGACACTAAAAATATAATAAAAGCTCTTAAAAAAAAATTTCCACAAATTAAGGAGCCATTTAAAGAAGATATTTGCTACGCAACTACCAATCGTCAATCAGCTGTTAAAAATATTGCCAAACAATGTGATATGTTTTTTGTGTTAGGGAGTAGAAACTCCTCTAATTCAGTAAGATTAGTAGAAGTAGCAGAACAAACTGGCTGCCCACATGCTGAGCTAATTCATTCAGAAAGTGTAATTCCTTTTAAAAAAATACAAAAATGTAAAACGATTGGTGTTTCATCTGGTGCATCAGCACCTGAAGTTTTAGTTGAAAATTTTATTAACAAATTGAAAGATAACTTTAAAATAAAAATTGAGGAAGTTGAAATTATCAAAGAAAATGTTGTTTTTAAAGTTCCTGCAAAATTAAATTAAATGGCTGTATATACAAAGATAAATAATAAAGATCTTCTATCTCTAAGTAAAGATTACAAATTAGGAAAAATAATTAAATCTGAAGGAATTAAGAAAGGAATAGAAAATACAAACTACTTATTAAAAACAAATAAAAAAAGATTTATTTTAACAATTTTTGAAAAAAGAGTTCAAAAAAAAGATTTACCTTTTTTTATGAACTTGATGGAAAAACTAAATCAAAAAAAAATTATTTGTCCAAAACCGTTAAAGAATAGGAGTGATAAGCACTTAAGTAGAATTCAAAATAAACCCGCTAGTATTGTGACTTTCTTGAAGGGAAAAGATAAGGCCACTCTTAATTATAAAAACTGTCTTGATATTGGAAAGAATATTGCAAAATTCCACAAGGCTGGAACTGGAATAAAACTATATAGACAGAACTCTATGTCTATTAATAAATTAGGTAGCTTATTAAAAAGTATAAAATTTATGTCTAATAAAATAGCTCCAAAACTAAAACCTACTCTCAACGTATGCTTAAAAGATATTAAAAATCAATGGCCAAAAAAATTACCAAGTGGAATTATTCATGGAGATTTATTTATAGATAATATCTTCTTTAATAAAAATAAATTTGCTGGATTTATTGATTTTTATTTTTCAAGCAATGATTTTCTAATGTATGAGATTGCAATTTGTATAAATGCTTTATGTTTTGACAAAAAAAAAGATTCTTTTGTAATGAATAATAAAAAGATTAAATACTTAATTGATGGATATGAAACTATAAGAACTATTTCAAAAAAAGAGAAAGACTCATTAAATATATTATGTAGAGGGGCGGCTTTAAGATACCTGCTAACTAGAATTTATGATTATTTCAATACTCCTAAAACTGCACTAATTCAGATCAAAGAACCTAAGGAATATTTTCAAAAACTAATTATCCACAACAATCTGAATAACTACAAAGATTATTATAAATAATGATAAAAATTTATACTGACGGTTCTTGCCTAAATAACCCTGGTAATGGAGGATGGGCCGCAATCATTAATACTAATGATGTCGTTAAAAAAATTAGTGGCAGTGTAAAAGATACAACTAATAATAAGATGGAGCTGATGGCACCCATTAAAGCACTTCAAGAAATAAGAGAAAAGCAACCTATTGAAATTTACACGGACTCACAATATGTGAGAATGGGAATTACTGATTGGGTTCATAAATGGATTAAAAATAATTGGCAGACCTCAAAAAAAGAACTAGTAAAAAATAAAGAGCTTTGGATTCAACTTTATGATTTAAATAAATCCCATGAAATTAAATGGATATGGGTTAAGGCACACGCTGGAAACATTCTAAATGAAGAAGTCGACTTATTAGCTAAGCAAGCAGCTGAATCAAACTAAATTTAAAAAGTTTTCTGCAGCTGAAATTTCACATGCACCCGCATCTTCTTCTTCTTGTAATTTTACTACTTTAAGGTTGTCAATTAACATTGTGTATCTATTAGATCTCATCCCTAGCCCTCTAGCACTTTTATCAACATCTGCTCCTATTGCTTTCGTAAAACCTAAGAATGGGTCAGCCATCATCAAAATTTTATCTTTAACATTATGACTTTTACCCCAAGCATCCATTACAAACGGGTCATTAACTGAGACACACACTATATAATCTATACCTTTTGCTTTATATTTTTCATAATTATCAACATAGCCAGGTAAATGTTTGGCTGAACAAACCGAGGTATACGCGCCTGGTAAACCAAATAAAACTATCTTCTTATCTTTGAAAAATTCTAAAGTATTTTTTTTAACTGGGCTTCCATCTTTCATAATAAAAAACTCAGAATTTGGTATGTTATCATTTTCTTTTAATTTCATTGTATTTTTTCCTTAATATATTGTTTAGTTTTACTTGGGTTGTTTGCAATAACGTCATAGTTTTCTTTTTCATCCATTACATACTTTAATTCTTCAGGTAAGCTTGGCTTACTACCAATTGATTTATCTATAGCCTCTGGAAACTTACATGGGTGTGCTGTTGCTAAAACAATATTGTTACCTTCTATATTAACTTTTTTCAAAGCTCCAAAACCTATTGCACTATGAGGATCTAATACAATGTCATACTTAGTGTGAACCTCTTTAATAATGTCTAAAACCTCATTCTGATTTATGCTTGCTGATAAAAAGTCTCTATCAATTTTTTTCATCTTATCTTCTGGAATAATATATTTTCCCTCTTTTTTAATTCCACTCATAACTTTTTGTGTTTCATGGTCATCAAAGTCATTCAAATCATAAATTAATCTTTCAAAGTTACTCGCAATTTGAATATCCATACTTGGTGAGTTTGTTTCTAAAACTGTTTCTGCTTCATATTTTCCATTAGAAATTGCTCTATGCAAAATATCATTCTGATTTGTTGCAACGATAAGTTTATTGATTGGTAAACCCATCTTTTTAGATAAGTACCCAGCATACACATCACCAAA
>CAJQRR010000042.1 GCA_905612385.1 uncultured Candidatus Pelagibacter sp. | reverse complement strand
TTAATAATATTTTTTGATTTGTTGTCACTTTTATTTGTTAAAGATATAAAGGTTACTTTTTTCAATTCATTAAGGTAGGCTTGATTTTCATTAAACAAAGGACCAATTATTATCTTTATTCCTAATTTTTCAAGTTCTTTTGCGGCCCTTAAAGTCTCAGTAGGACTTGATCTTGTATCTCTTGGAATAATTTCAATAGATGAATTATTGATTTTATTAACAGCTAGTAGAGTGGACTTAATTATAGATTGACCAATTTCAGAATTTTTACCTGTTAGTGGAATAAGTAAGCCAATCTTAATTTTTTCACCAGCAAAAACTTCTTCTGTGCAAAATGAAAAAGTTAAGGTTAAAAGTAATATAATTTTAATAATTTTCTTCATTTAATGATATTATTATAACGATTATATCGCAATGATTCTACACACTGAAAATAAAAATAATAAACTTAAAAGTGGTCTTTATATCGTTGCAACTCCGATTGGAAACTTAAGTGACATTACTCTGAGAGCCCTAGATGTCTTAAAAAAATCAGAATATATATTGTGTGAAGATACCCGTACTTCAAAAAATTTATTAGATAGGTATGAAATTAGGTCAAAATTAATTTCAAATCACAAATTTAACGAAAAAAAAAATTTATCAAAAATAGTGGATATTTTAAATTCAGGCTGTATCGTGTCGCTAATTTCTGATGCTGGAACTCCTGCTGTTTCTGACCCTGGGGCAATATTGATTAATGAGTGTGTAAAAAATAATATTAATATTTTTCCAATATCAGGTGCATCAGCCGTTTCAACAGCTGTCTCTATCAGTGGTTTTGATGAAAAGTACTTTTTCTATGGGTTCTTTCCTGAAAAAAATAATAAGTTAAAAGAGGACTTTGAAAAATTATCAAACTTAAATGGTTGTATTGTTTTTTTTATCTCGCCACGAAAATTTAATAAATCTATAAAAGATATTAAGAATCACTTTTCAGGTAGAAAAATTTTAATATGTAGAGAGATGACAAAATTTTATGAGGAATATATCAGATCAGATATTGATGACCTTGAACTTTTTAAACCTGATCCAAAGGGAGAACTAACAATTGTTATCTCTGAAAAACTTAAGGAAAAAAACTCTTCGATAATTCTAAAAGAATCTGATAAAAAAAATATTCAAAAAATGATTAAAAAATTAACCATTAAAGATATTACTGATTTAATTAGTCAAAATACCAATGTGCCTAAAAAAGAAATTTATAATTATTGTCTAAAACTAAAAAATGAAAAGTAGAATTTTTTTAATAAGTTTAATTTTTTTAATCTTTACTGGATGTATTGGAATAAGTTCAAAAGGAGTTTTTGGAACAGGTGTTAGTGTTGCATTGGATCCAAGGTCCCTAGGTACTCAAATAGATGATTCCGTAATGCAGAAAAGCTTAGCAACAAGATTGGTACTAAGAGATAAAGACCATTTGTTATCTGTAAGTACAAAAGTTTTAGATGGTAGAATTTTTTTAACAGGGAAAGTTGAAGACCCAGAAGAAAAACTTCAAATTACAAAGTTAGCGTGGGAAACCAAAGGGGTTAGATCAGTTAAAAATGATATTAAGTTAAAAGAAGATTTTAATTTTCAACAATCAGCTAAAGATTTATTGATAACTTCTCAATTGCGTACAGCTTTAATATTTAATAAAAAAGTTAAGGCAACAAATTATCAAATA
This sequence comes from uncultured Candidatus Pelagibacter sp., assembly GCA_905612385.1. Next base: position 5,016 of record CAJQRR010000042.1, on the reverse strand, counting down.
GATACTTATAAGAAAAAAATATTTATTTATGGAATTTCTCTAACTGGGGATGAAAAAAAAGAGGTTATAAGTGAAGCAAAAGAGATACTTGATGTCGAGGATGTTATAGCAAGCATTATTTTAGTTGAAGACTTAAGAATTCAAAAGAATTAATTCTTTTTATATTCAATCACATCAGCAGAGTAGGCGGCAACAGAAGCTAAGTTTATTATTTCTGATGTAGAAGATCTTAAAGGAGCTATTTCAATAGGTTGACCTAAGCCAATTAACAAAGGTCCAATAACTTTTGTATCACCTAAACTCTTCATCATTTTATAAGAAATAGCGGCACTGTGTTGTCCAGGCATTATCAAAATATTTGCATTTCCAACAATACTAGAAAAAGGATAAAGTTCTTTATATTCAGCGTTTAGAGCAACATCTGGTTGCATGTCCCCATCAAAATCAAAATCTACATTTTTATCTTTTAAAATTTCAACTGCTTTTTTTATATGTTTTGTTCTGCTCGTAAGGGGTTGACCAAAAGTTGAATGAGAAACAAAAGCAACCTTTGGAATAAAACCAAATAGTTTAACCACTCTTGCAGCTGATATGGCAATTTCAGCAAGCTCTTCTGAGCTTGGGTATTCGTTAACACTAGTGTCTCCTACAAAAATAGTTTTTCCTTTTGCAACAACCATATTTAAACCAAACATTATTTCACCTGGTCGAGCATCTATTACTTGTGTAACTTTGTCTAAAGATGCGCCAAATCTTCTGGTGTTTCCAGTAACTGCACCATCTGCATCTCCACACGCCACCATACAGGACGCCCATATTACTCTATCGTTTCTTACAAGCCTATCACAGTCTCTTTCTAAAAGACCCTGTTCTCTTTGCATTTTTTTAAATAAAAAATTTACATATTTTTCTCTTTTTTCAGAGTTTTGAGAATTTACTATTTCAATATCAAAATTTTCATTATAGCCAATTTCTTTTATTCTTTCTTTAATTTTTTCTTTTTTACCAACTAAGACTGGAATACCTAGCTTAGAGTTTTTAAATGCAATTGCAGCTTTAAGAGTATTTTCATCCTCTCCATCTGCAAAAACAATTTTTTTTTGATTTTTTTTAATATAAGAGTTGATACCTTGCATAATAGTTACAGAAGGATCTAATCTTTGTTTAAGCTGGTCTTTATAAACTTCAAAATCTTGTATATTTTTTTTTGCAACACCACTGTCCATTGCTGCTTTTGCAACAGCTGCAGGAATTACACTAATTAATCTTGGGTCAAAAGTGGATGGAATTATATAATCTTTACCATATTTAGGACGATCACCACCCATTGCAGCAACAACTTCATCGGGAACATCTTCTCTTGCTAATTTTGCTATTGCGTTTGCAGCAGCTACTTTCATTTCTTCATTAATTGTAGTAGCTCTTACATCTAAAGCTCCTCTGAAGATGTATGGAAAACCAATTAAATTATTTACTTGATTTGGATAATCAGACCTTCCAGTCGCTATAATAGCGTCATCTCTAACTTCCATTATTTCTTCAGGAGTTATTTCTGGGTCTGGATTAGCACAAGCAAAAATTATTGGGTTCTTTGCCATAGTTTTTACTAGTTCTTTTTTTAAAGCTCCTTTTGCAGATAATCCTAAAAATACATCAGCTCCGTTGATGGCTTCTTCTAAGGTTCTATTTTTTGTATCAATTGCATGAGCAGATTTCCACTGATCCATACCCTCTGTTCTTCCCCTATAAATTACTCCTTTACGGTCGAGCATGGTTACATTTTCATTTGGAACACCACTATTTTTAAACAAGTTTGTACAAGCAATTGCAGAAGCACCAGCTCCATTAACAATAATTTTAACATCTTTTATTGATTTTCCACTGATATCTAAAGCATTAAGCAAAGCCGCAGTTGTTATTATTGCCGTTCCATGCTGATCATCATGAAAGACCGGGATGTCTAAAATTTCTTTTAATTTTTCTTCAATAATAAAACAATCAGGAGCGGCTATATCCTCTAAGTTAATTCCACCAAAGCTACATGCAAAATTTTTAACACTATTGATAATTTCATCTGCATTTTGTGAATCAATTTCTAAATCTATAGAATCTATATCTGCAAACCTTTTAAATAAAACTGCTTTTCCTTCCATGACAGGTTTTGAGGCTAACGCACCTAAATTACCCATGCCTAAAATTGCAGAGCCATTACTAATCACTGCAACTAGATTTCCTTTAGAAGTGTAATCGTAGGCAGTTTCTGGATTATCATATATAGCCTGAACAGGAACAGCCACACCAGGAGAATAAGCCAATGCCAAATCTCTTTTAGTTGTCATTGGTTTTGAAGAGTTTATTTCAATTTTTCCAGGTTTATTCTGGGTATGGAATTCTAAGGCTTCTTTATCAGTATAATGATCTATTTTAGTTTTTTTCATTTATGGTATTTAGATATACAAATGGAGCTAATTTATGACTAATATGATTTATGAACCTTATTAAGTCAACAGGCACATTTAGCTTCTTTACAATAATAAGTAGATTATTAGGTTATGTAAGAGACATATTGATAGCAGTGTTCCTTGGTGCAGGACCTTTGGCAGATGCCTTCTTTGTTGCATTTAGAATACCCAATACATTTAGAAGGCTATTTTCAGAAGGAACTTTTAACGCTGCATTTGTACCTAGCTATTCATCACTATTAGGTAATAAAAAAAACTCACAAAAATTCGCAAATAATATATTTAATTTACTTATAGTGGGATTATTTTTTTTAGTCCTTATCATCGAGACACTGATGCCAATATTTATCTTTTTAATAGCGCCAGGCTTTGAAGATGATTATCAAAAAATGGAATTAGCAATAACTTTAACAAGAATTACTTTCCCTTTTTTAATATTTATTAGCTTGGCATCTTTTTTTTCTGCTATTTTAAATACACACAATAAATTTGCCATAGCATCAGCAACACCTATTATCTTAAACATTCTTTTAATTGGAGTGTTGTTATTTGCAAAAATCTTAAATGATGAATTGGTATATTACCTATCTTATGCAGTAACTGCTTCGGGGGTCTTGCAGTTTATTTTTTTATATTTTTTTGTAAAAAAATATTTTTCTCCTAAGATTAATTTTTCATTTAAAATTGACAATAAAGTAAAAATTTTTTTTAGAAAATTGCTTCCAAGTATTTTTTCTTCTGGTGTTACTCAAATAAATATTTTAGTAGGGACAATCATTGCATCTTTTCAAGCTAGTGCAGTATCTTATCTTTATTATGCAGATAGAATTTATCAAATAAATCTTGCTATTGCGGGAATTGCAATAGGCACAGTAATACTTCCTCAACTTTCAAAGCATGTTCAGAGTAATAAAAAAGAAAAAATAAACTCTATACAAAATAAGGCTCTAGAGTTAAGTCTGTTTTTAAGTATTCCAGCAACAATAGCATTACTCGTTGCATCTGAAGAAATTATATCCTCTTTATTTGGGTATGGTTCTTTCGATGAATTAAGCTCTATAAACTCAGCAAAAGCTTTATTTTATTTTGCCATTGGATTACCAGCATTTTCTCTTATTAAAGTTTTTTCAGCTTTTTTTTTCGCACGCCACAATACAAAAGTGCCTTTTTATATTTCTTTAACCTCTGTTTTATTGAATGTGTTGATTAGTATTGTGTTCTTCAAGGAAGTTGGATTTATAATTATACCAATAGCAACAACAATATCATCTTGGTTTAATGCCATTTTATTATTTATTTTTTTAAAAATGAATAATTTATTTAGATTTAATTTAATATTTATAAATAGGTTTATTAAAATTTTATTAGCTTCAGCATTGATGGGAATATTTTTTAACTATGTGGTTAATTTTTTTAATGACAAGTTGCTTTATGATGCAAGCTTCAAAGCTATTTATTTAATTAGTGCAGTTATAATGGGGCTAGTATTTTATCTTTTGATTGCAATTTTAATCAAGGCTTTTAAAAGAAGTGATATTAATTTAAACTATTGACATGACTAAAAAAATTTTTTCAGGAGTTCAGCCAACAGGCAACCTTCACCTTGGAAACTATCTTGGTGCAATTAAGAACTTTGTAGAACTTCAAAATGAAAAAGAAAATCAATGCATTTTTTGCGTTGTAGATCTTCATGCAATAACAGTTAAACAAGATCCCACAGAATTGAAAAAGAATATAAGAGAAACAGCAGCTACATTTATTGCATGTGGAATTGATCCAGCTAGCAGCATCATCTTTAATCAGTCAATGGTTTCAGCTCATTCAGAGGCTGCATGGATTTTAAGCTGTGTTTCAAGAATAGGTTGGCTTAATAGAATGACACAATTTAAGGAAAAAGCTGGAAAAGATAAGGAGAAAGCAAGTATTGGCCTTTATTCTTATCCAGTTTTAATGGCGGCGGATATTTTACTTTATGATGCAACCCATGTCCCAGTTGGTGACGATCAAAAACAGCACTTAGAGCTTTGTAGAGACATTGCACAAAAATTTAATAATGATTTTAATAGGTCTGATTTTTTAAAAGTACCAGAACCCTTGATACAAAAACAATTTTCTAGAATAATGAGTCTTAAGAATGGAATAAAAAAAATGAGTAAATCAGACCCTTCAGACTTAAGTAGAATTAATCTTACTGATAATAAAGAAGAAATATTAAATAAAATAAAAAAAGCAAAAACAGACCCATTACCATTGCCTGAAGAAATTAAAGATTTGGCTGAAAGACCAGAGGCAGAAAATTTATTAGGAATTTATTCAAGTTTAAAAAACCAAAATTTAGAAAACTCCATAAGTGAGTTTAGTGGAAAGAATTTTTCTGAATTTAAAGAAAAATTATCAGAAATTCTAACTGAAAAAATTGAACCAATTTCAAAAGAAATTAAAAAGTTATTAGAGGATAAAAAATATTTGGATTCGATTTTATTACAAGGATCTGAAAAAGCAGACAAAATTGCCTCAAAAAAGATCAAAGAAATGAAAGAATTAATAGGCTTTT
>CAJQRR010000041.1 GCA_905612385.1 uncultured Candidatus Pelagibacter sp. | reverse complement strand
TTGTAAGATCAAAAGAGGATGCACTGAATTTGGAATGAAGCATCCAATTTATAATAATTTAAAAGATGATATTATGACCTACAAACAAGAATGGGCGAAATATGAAAATTTAGTTGATGAAAAACATCCAGACTTAACATTTGAAAGAAAAATAAGTCCAACGATAAAAGGTTGTTCACTTAGCGATATACTAATAATAAGAAATTGGTTAACTTATGCAAGACTAATCGGTGATCAATCTTATAAAACCATATCCGATCAAATTTTTCATTCGGACTTTATAAAAAAAAAATTGAAGTTAAATACTTTAAAAAGATAACATCCATCATCCTTACCAACTTTTTTTAAGTTGATAGACTTTTGGAAGAGATAATTATTTTAAAATTGCTATAAAAGTTCCAAATAAAATAAGTGCTAATGTAACAAGACTAAAAAAAATAATACTTTTTTTTATTTTATTTTTTTTCTCTATCTTAACTTTATTCAATAATATATTAATATCCACAACACTTTTTTTAGCTACATTGGGTGTTTGGGTTAATTTTATTTTATCCTTATCTTTATAATTTAATTTATAGTTGTAAAAATAATTTTTTATCATTTAATAATTTAATCATTAATTATTTAAGTGAGCAACTAAAATTATAAAAATCTAGCTTGTTTATCCTTTAAAGGTGTGATCTCTACCAGTGCTTGGTGTTTTTGTTTAGCGATTTCAATATATAGATCCATTTTTGAAAGTTCTTTATTTGTATGGGGTGAACTTATATATCCAAAAGAAAGGTTTTTTTTATAATTAAAGGAATAATTTCCAGATGTTGTTCTTCCTATAATCCTATCTTTAAGATAAATCGGTTCCTCATGTAATAATAGGGGTGTGCCTGGCTTACTATCTTTAAGTGAGAGCATAATAAACCTCCTGTCCTGTTTTTTATCTTTTATTTTTAATAAACTTTCTTTGCCAATAAAGTCGATTTCTTTTTTATAACTAATTGCAAAATTTAACCCTGCCTCGTATTGATTTTCTTCTGGAGAAATGTCATGACCCCAATGTAAAAATCCACTCTCCATTCTCATTGTATCCATTGCATGTGACCCACAGTGAGATAAATCATGATTTTTTCCCTCTTCAACAATTAATTGATAAATTTCTTTAGCATCTTTATTCTCTATATAAAGTTCAAATCCTAATTCACCCACATAAGATAATCTTTGGGCCCAAACTCTTTTTGAATTAAGTGTTATAAATTTACCGTAACCAAATTTAAATATTTTATTACTAAAATCATCATTTGAAATTTTTGAAATTAAATTTCTACTTTTTGGTCCAAACACACCCAAACAAACAAGATCATCTGTAATATCTTCAAACTCTAAATTAGGTGACAAATGTTTTGTAATATGAGCTTTATCATGAGTTCTTGTTGCAGCTGAACTTATTATTCTAAAATGATTTTTATCAATACAAATAACTGTTAAGTCTGTTTCAATTCCTCCTGCCTCATTCAACATTTGTGTGTAAGTTGATCTGCCTATTTCATTTTTAATATTTGCTGTGCATATTCTTTGTAATTCACTGTGAGCTTGCTCTCCTTTTATTTCATATTTTGAAAAGGGGGAGAGTTCATATAAACCAACATTAGTAATTGTATTTTTTGTTTCAAATTCAACTGAAGGATACCAATTCTGATAATCAAAACTATATTTGTATTCTGCTTTTTCATTATTTGTTGCATACCACATAGGTCTTTCATATTCACCCGATACACCAAAGCATGCTCCCTCTTTTTTTAATTCTTCATGATAAGGTAATAGTCTTTGATTTCTTGAGGTGTTATGCTGTTTATAAGGCCAGTGCATTCCATATAAATCACCAAGTGTTTCCGTTACTCTTTCCATAATAAATTTTTTAGATGAATGAAATTTTTGAAATCTTTTAATATCAAGTGAAAATAAATCTTCATTCATATAGCCATTAATCATCCATTCGGCAGTAACTCTACCCGCACCCCCAGAGCTTGCTATGCCGATACTGTTAAATCCACAGCAAGTAAAAAGATTATTAACTTCAGGAGTTTCCCCTAAAAGGTATTGCGTATCTGGTGTAAAAGATTCAGGTCCTGAAAAAAATTTTCTAATTCCAGCAGTTTCTAACATGGGCAATCTTTGAAATGATTTTTCTAAATAAGGTTCAAAGTGATCAAAATCATCTGGAAATTCCCCAAATGAAAAGTCTTCTGGAACAACTCCTTTGTCTTTAAAGGCAGGTTTTGCATTTGGTTCAAATATTCCAACTAACATTTTCCCCGCATCTTCTTTTAAATAAAGACAGGAATTATAGTCTCTTAAAACTGGTAAGTTTTTAGGTAATTTATCTAATGGTTCTGTGATTATATAAAAGTGTTCATTAGGATATAATGGAATACTTACACCTATATCTTCTCCAATTTGTCTCGACCACATCCCGGTTGCAATTACAACGTATTCACAGTCAATTTTTCCAAATTTAGTTTGAACACCAACAATTTTCTTGTTTTTAATTAATATTTTTTCAGCTGGGTTTTTCTCAAATATCTGAGCCCCTTCCATCTTTGCAGCTTTAGCTAATACATTGGTAACCCCTATAGGATCTGCCTGACCATCTTCTGGCATATAAACACCACCTAAAATGTCATCATCATTTATAACGGGATAGAGTTCTTTTATTCTTTGTTTATTAACACTTTCAACATTAACATCAAATAATTGTGCGGCTGTTGCTTGTCGTAATAATTCTTGTAATCTTTCAGGTGTGCTTGCAACTGTGATTGCACCATTTTGTTTCAATCCAGTTGATAATCCAGTTTTTTTTTCTAATTCTTTATAAAGGTTTAGGGAATATTTTCTAAGACGTGTAATTGTGGCTGACGCTCCTAATTGACCAACAAGACCTGCTGCATGCCAAGTAGTGCCCGATGTAAGCTGATCTCTTTCTAATAATATAGTATCTTTCCATCCATACTTTGCTAGATGGTAGGCAACAGAACAGCCAGCAACTCCTCCTCCTATAACTACTACTTTTGCTGATTTTGGTAATGCGGCTGACATTTATAATTTAACAATATTAAAATTTTCAAATACAAACAACTAAATCTTAATGTTCACCTCTAAATTTTGAGTGACAAGACTTACAGCTACTCCACATATATTTTCCAAGAGTTGCTTTCATATCTTCTGATTCATCAATAACAGTCGTTAACTCAATCATATTACTTGAAGCTTTTGTCATTAATAAATTAAATTCATCTTTATTTTCCCAAATAGAAGGCAAAGCCCCAGTTTTGAATCCTACT
>CAJQRR010000040.1 GCA_905612385.1 uncultured Candidatus Pelagibacter sp. | reverse complement strand
ACCAATAAGAAATAAGTCCTACAAATATTGTAGCAATAATACTTCGACTGAAAAAACCAATAATTATAGCTAATACAGCAGCTAAAATTTTAGGATTACTTTCAAAATCTAAGGAACCAGCGCTATCTAGGAATATTGGTGGAAAGATTATTGCTGGAAAAATAGCAGACGGAACGTATGACAAAACTTTTTTTGCTTTATCGTTTAATATGTCTTCTTTTAATAAAAAAATCATAGAAAACCTTGTTAAATAGGTAATAATTCCACAGTAAATAATTGTAGACCAATGCATTATTTTTTCTTTAAATTTATTAAGGTTAATAATGTAGCAACCAGTAAGGCTGATAATGCTGCCACAATAATGTAGGCCTGAAATGGTATCGCATTATATCCAATAGTTGCAACAATACCTGATACCAGCATTACAATAATATTTTTAAACTTTCTAAAATCATTAATCAACAAAGCCAAAAAGGTTAAAGAAATTGTAAAGCTTAATCCTAGCTCTTCTGGAACAACTGACCCTAAAACTATCCCTAAAATTGTTGAAATTTGCCAAACAGTCCAACAAGTAAAGCCAGCTCCCAATAAGTGGTAATGTTTAAACTCATTTTCTTTATTTTTTTTAAAATAAGTATTTGAAACAGCGAATGCTTGATCAATTAATACATATGATAAAATAACTTTCCATGACAATTTTAAATGAGACAAATATTCTGAAAAAACTGCACCATATAATAAATGTCTTGAATTAACTGCACCTACAGATGTTATCGTTACTAAAGATGAGGCTCCACCAGAGAATAATTGCAATAAAACTATTTGAGAAGCACCACCAAAAATTATAACGGACATTCCAAATGTCATATACGGGCTTAAACCTAATTCCATACCAATAACACCAAATATAATTCCAAAAGGTACTATAGGTATCATTAGTGGACTTACATCTGCTATTCCCTTGGTAAGGGTTTTTAATTTTTTATTCATTATAATTTAACTTTTATATTAGAAGCAAACTATATGATCAATATTTATAGGTAACTTGATACCAAATTTTTCATCTACCTGATGCTGATGAATATGATGAGAGTGTACAAATACTGGTATCAATTTATTACCTACAGTTTTAAGTGTGTAAATAAAATTGGTACCTCTGAACTTTCTATCAACAACTTCTAATTTTAAGTTACTTTGATCATCATGCTCTAGATCCTCTGGTTGTAATAAAAGCTGAACCTCTGATCCTTTTGGGTAATGCTTAATAAAATTACCAGTAACAGTTCCTAGGTCAACACTCTCTAAGCTATTTTCTCCAGTAACTTTTGCTGGAATTAAAATTCCTCTATTTAAAAACCTTACTACCTCTACTGAATTTGGAAAATGATAAACATTATAAGGATCGTCAAATTGTTTTAATTGTTCGTCTAGAATTATTCCACATTTAGTACCTAGATAAAAAGCTTCATACGAGTCATGTGTTACAATTATAGTTGTTATTTTATGTTCAGTTAAAATTTGTTTTAATTTAACTTGGATCTCTTCTTTAAAACTTTGATCAACATTTGAAAGTGGTTCATCTAATAATAGTAAATCTGGCTTTGTAACTAATGACCTTGCTAGAGCTGCTCTTTGTGCTTCACCTGCACTGATTTGATGTGGAAACTTATCTTTAATTTTTTCAAGATTTAAGAATTTAATTATTTCCTCAGTAGATATAATTTGTTTCTTTCTTTTGTTCCTTTCGGCACCAAATTCAATGTTTTTTAAAACATTATAATGTGGAAATAAACAGTTATCCTGGAATGATAACGATATATTTCTATTTTCAGGTTCTACATGTACTTTCTCTGAAGATAGAACTTTATTTTTTAATATAATTTCACCAGATTTAATATTTGTTAAACCAGCAATGGATCTTAATATTGTAGTTTTTCCAATTCCAGATGGTCCTAATAAGCATATAATGTCTCCTTCTTTTTCAATATTAAAAGATACATTGTGAACTTTATTAACTTTGCTTGCCTCAAAAGTTACATCTTTAATTTCTAAAAAATTTTTACTCATAATTAATCTCTTAAAGTATATCTAGAAGTAATTAAAATAAAAGTACTTGTAATTAATATAAGAAATAAAGATGGAACTGCAGCAGCCTCTAATAGGTCTTGAGACGCATATATATAGGCCGTGGTAGCAAATGTTTCAAAATTAAATGGTCTCATGATAAGTGTAATTGGTAGCTCCTTAATTATTTCAATTGCAATTATTAATCCAATTAACAGAATAGAGTTTCTTAGGTAAGGAAAGTGAATATTTTTAAATGTTTTAAACTTGGAATAACCCAATAAATAAGCACTCTCATCTATTGAATAGTTAATCTTAAGATAGCCAGACTTTATGCCATTACAGGCTAAAGAGTAAAACCTTACAAAATAAACACTTATAAGTCCCAATATTGAACCAATAAATATAGTTTTGATGGTTTTAAATCCGAAATACTGGACAACAGTATTATCAAACCAGGCCACAAAGCTTATAAACGCAACAGCTAAAATTACCCCCGGTATTGCGTACCCAGAAATAGAAAATGTAGTTAGTGCTTCTAATAATTTACTTTTTGTAACTCTATTTCCATAGTTTGAAATGAAGGCAAATGTTATCAAAACAGTGCTTGCTAATAAAACTAATATTCCAGTATTAATAAATAAACTAATTATATTTAAATCATTAAAATATTTTGGAAAAATTATTGTCCAATAAAGCATTTGTAAAACTGGAAACATAAAACTGGCAAAAAAAATAAAGCTACAAAAAATAATAGCTAGAGTTGATTTTGATCTATCTAATTTAATTAAAGTTTTAGATTTAAAGCCACTTTTTGTTGGGGAGTGATATTGAGCTTTTTTCCTAGAAAAGTTTTCAAGAACAAATAATCCTAAAATAAAAATTAAAAGAAAAAAAGATAACCTATTAGCTAAAGATAAATCATCAAAAGAAATCCATGCATTATAAATTCCTGTAGTTAGTGTTGATACATTAAAGAAATCCACTGTTCCAAAATCTGATAACGTTTCCATTGCAACTAAAGAAAGTCCAGCAACTATAGCTGGTCTGGCTGAAGGTAAAATAATTTTAAAAAATGATTTATTTTTTGAAAATCCTAAATTTTTACCTAAATCAATTAAGTTTTGAGATTGGTAATGAAATGATGCTCTTGTTAAAATATAAACATATCCAAACAATGAAAATGATAAAGAAATGATTGCACCAAACATGCCATCCATTTTAGGTATGTGTTTATTGTATTCACCTTCTCCAAATACATTGGTTAGTATTGAAAAAGCTGTACCATAATTTTCAAAGAAGGCTGTTAATGAGTATGCGTATATATAGGGTGGTACTGCGAATGATAATATTAATGCCCATTTAAAAAAATTTGAACCTGGAAAATTATAGAAAGATACAAGATATGCGGTACCCACTCCAATGATAAAAGTTAAAAATAGTACACCCATTAATAAAATTAGTGAGTGATTAATATAATCAAATAAAAAAGTATCCTTTAGTATCGAATAATAATTACTAGTATTTTCAAAAAAACCTGCACAGATAGTAAGTATTGGGATAGCAACAGCTATAGATATTAAAAAACTACTTATGTACCAAATGTTAAAATTTTTAATTCCCATAATTTATAATACTCCAATAACTATATTTAAGAAACCTCCCCTGTTGCCAGGAGAGATTAATATTAACCTCAAAACCAATTTGAGAGAGAGATTATGAGTATTAATTCTTAAATCTTTTTATAAATTATTTATTTTTCTAAATTACTTGCTTGATAGATATTCTATGCAGTTCTCAGGAGTTGTTTGTTCATATGGATCAGGATCACTTCCGTCATTATTCATACCATCTTCTTGCCACCATTTTTCAACAATACCGTCATTAATTATTGCACAATATCTCCAGCTTCTTAGACCAAAGCCTAAATGCTTTTTATCAATTAACATCCCCATTGAACGTGTAAAGTCTGCATTTCCATCTGGTAAAACCTTAACTTTTGTTAATTTTTGTTGATCTGCCCAAGCATTCATCACAAAGCCATCATTAACACTAATGCAATAAACCTCGTTAATACCTAGACCTAACAATTTATCATAATTTTTTTCAAAGCCTGGTAACTGTTTTTCAGAACATGTGGGTGTAAATGCACCTGGCAATGAAAATAGTATTACCTTTTTACCTTTGAATATATCGTCAGTACTAACATCAACCCATTTACCAATTTTTCTTGTTTTTAAAACTACACTTGAACATTTTTTTCCTTCAATCATTCTATTCCTATTGTTTTTTAAATGTTTATTTAATTGTATTACTGACATTTGAATTTTTTAGTGCTCATAACTTAATGTAGGTAGGGTAAATACCTCATTAAAGATTATGAGCACAATCATTAAAAAGAAAACTATGTATTAAAGGGAGAAAGGATATGTGCAACCTCTTCGTCTTTAATATCTGATAATTTTCTATTATTTATTTTTCTATTGATTTTTTCACACTCTGCTGCACACGGATCACAAGCTTTCAGAGTTTGCGACCCATATACATCGGAAGATTTATTCTCATCAATATTAAATAAATTCTTTTTCACTTATTACTTACTTCCACTTTGCAGCTAACATTACTTCTAATGCTGCAGCTTGGTTTTTTCCGTAATTTGCTACTTTAGTTTCTAAATCTTGTTTGTAACCAAGACCCATTTGTTTAACTAATGCATGAGGCTCAACACCATCAATCATTGGATATTCAAATGTATTATTAACTATATGTGTTTGTGCTTCTTTAGTTAATAAAAACTCAAGTAGTTTAATTGCATTAGCTGCGTTTGGAGCATTTTTTAATACACCACCACCACTAATGTTCATGTGAGTTCCTCTATCTCCTTGATTAGGAAAGAATGGTAGAACTTTTTTAGCTGCTGCTTGTTGTTCTGGACCTTTTTTTCCAGATAACATCAAAGCTAAGTAGTACGTATTAGCTACAGCTATATCAGCTTCACCAGCTGCTACAGCTAAAATTTGAGCTCTATCGTTTCCTTTAGAATCTCTAGCCATGTTAGCAACTATTCCTTTAGCCCATTCTGCAGTTGCTTTTTTTCCATTATTTTTAACTAATGAAGCAACAAGAGATTGGTTATAGATATTGTTAGATTGTCTTATAACAACTCTACCTTTCCATTTTGGATCAGCAAGACCTTCATAAGTCATACCATTTAGTTCGTTTGCATTTACTCTTTCAGGTGAGTAATACATAATTCTTGCTCTCTTAGCTATTCCAGTCCATTTAGAAGTTCTAAAGTTTGCTGGAACGGCAGCTTTAATTGCTGGAGACATAGAATTTTGGAACATTCCTTTTGCAGCGAATGCACCTAATCTTCCTGCATCAGCAGTAATATAAAGGTCAGCTTTTGAATCAGCACCTTCTTCAGTTATTCTTTTTTGAAGAGCCTTATCTTTACCAGATACAATATTTACTTTAATTCCAGTTTTAGCTGTAAATTTTTCGTAAAGTTGAACGTCTGAATCGTAATGTCTTGCACTGAATACATTAACTTCAGCAGCAAACGTCATGTTTGCAAATAAAGCCATGAAAAATGCAATAATTGTCAGTTTTTTCATCATTTTCTTTCTTTTATGTTAATTTAATTAGATTAGAATGCTTACTATTAACATTGCGAATGATTATCAATCGCAATAGTGTCGCACTATACATAAATAATTACTGTAAAATCAATATAAGTAATTCACTTACAAAAGACATCAATACAACAAATCCTAAGAAAAAATTGCAGTACATTATTGAAATAGTACGATTTCTAATTCTTCTTTGTCTTACAAAAGGCTTATCATCTAGATCAGAAATATCTCTATCTCCTAATACTTTATAGTCATATGTCCAACGCCAGATAGAGTTACCAAAACGTTTATCTGAATTATTGTAAAAATTTATCCATGCAACAATATATCTGTGTGAAATATAAAGAATGATTAAAAAGAAACTACTTATAAGCATCTAAATATTTAATCCTATTTGATGGTGTATTAAAGAATAATTAAAATTGCTCAGACTCTGTTGAGCCTTCCATTGCAGTTGTAGAGCTTTTTCCACTACTTATAGTATTTGAGACTGCATCAAAATAAGATGTACCAACTTCACGTTGGTGCTTGACACTTGTGTAGCCATCCTTCTCTCTAGCAAATTCAAGTTCTTGAATTTTAGAATACGCAGTCATTCCTTCAGTTTTGTATTTTTCAGCAAGTTCAAAAATTGCAATGTTTTGTGTATGAAATCCTGCAAGTGTAATGAATTGAAATTTATAACCCATTTCACTAATTTTTTGTTGGAATGTTGCAATTTCAACATCCGATAAATGTTTCTTCCAATTAAAAGAAGGAGAGCAGTTGTAAGCTAATAATTTACCAGGGAATTTTTCATGAATTGCATCTGCAAATTTTTTTGCTTCCTCAAAATTTGGTGTTGCTGTTTCACACCAAATTAAATCTGAATAAGGTGCATAAGCTAATCCTCTTGAGATAGCTTGTTCAATACCTTGTTTAACATAATGAAAACCTTCAGGAGATCTTTCGCCTGTTAAAAATGGTTTATCATTTTCATCAAAATCGTTCGTAATTAGTTTTGCAGCATTGGCATCTGTTCTTGCTAAAATTATTAGAGGCACATCTGCAATGTCTGCAGCAAGTCTTGCAGCTTTTAAATTTTTAATCATAGTACCAGTTGGAACTAAAACTTTTCCACCCATATGACCACATTTTTTTTCACTAGCCAATTGATCTTCAAAGTGAACTCCAGCAGCTCCTGCTTTAATAAATTTTTTCGTTAATTCAAAAACATTTAATGGTCCACCAAATCCTGCTTCACCATCTGCAATGATTGGAAGCATATAATCTGTTCTATCCTTCGACCGCATATCACCATCATGTAATTCCATATGTTGAATTTGGTCTGCTCTAATTAGGGCATTATTCATCGACTCAACTAATTTTGGTGCACTGTCGTAAGGATATAAAGATTGATCAGGGTACATCTCTCCAGCAGTATTTGCATCAGCAGCAACCTGCCACCCACTTAAATAAATTGCCTTTAAGCCAGCTTTGGCATGTTGAATTGCATGGTTTCCAGATAATGATCCTAAAGTATTAATATAATTTTCAGAATTTAAAAGATCCCATAATTTTTTAGATTGATGTTTACACATCGAATATTCAATTTTTATTGAACCTCTAAGTCTCTCCACTTCTTCAGAAGTATAATCTTTTTTAATACCAGCAAATCTTTTTAAATCGTAGGAAACTTTAGCTTCAGAGCTCATAGGTAAGGTCTTTCTAAGTTTTTGGAGTTGGGAAAATTAGTCTTTGAGTGGCTTAATTGTTTTCACTAAATTCGTTAGTAAATTCATTCATGCCGCTTGAACCCCAATCACAGTGATCATCTCTCAAGTAAATGCCAGATTGGCTAGCCTGATTTTGATCTTCTTTTGTTGTGTTTCGGGACTGATTTTCTTGATTTTTATTTTCTTTATTCATACTTATTATATAATTTACAAAGTTTACAAAAGATATCAAAAAGCGCTATTTTACTTGTAAATTGAGTTGATAATTTGTAAATTTAAATTTACAAAATTTACAAAAGTAGATAAAAAATGAGTATAAACAGTAAAATTGGAAGCAAAATAAAAAGCTTTAGACAAAAATTAGGTCTTCAAGCTAAAAAATTAGCTGAACAAATAAATATCTCCCCTAGCTATTTAAACTTAATTGAAAATGGAAAAAGAAATGTTGATGCAGACCTATTAATTAAGATTTGTAATGAGTTGAGAATAGAACTATCTGATCTTACAAGTGAAAAAGAGATTAATTTAGAAAATTCTAAAATTGCAATAACAAAATTTTTAAAAAATAAAGATATTAATAAATCTGATTTAAAAATTGGCCCTAAAATAAAAGCCTTTAGAAGACAGCTTGGGTTGCAAGCAAATAAATTTGCAGAACAAATAAATATTTCTCCCAGTTATTTAAATTTAATTGAAGGTGGAAAAAGAAATATCGATGGTGACTTATTAATTAAAGTTAGTAAAGAATTAAGAGTGGATCTATCTGACTTAACCAGTAAGGCTGATGTTAATTTAGAAAATGATATTTCTGAACTTTTAGACGATCAATTATTTGAAGACCTAGATATACTTGGCCCAGAAGTAAAAGATTTAGTAAGCACTAATCCAAAAATTGCAAAAGCATTAATTAAATTAGGAGATAATTTTAGACAAAAAGATCATGCTATAGTTAATAGGGTCGAAGATATTTCTGGAAAAAAAATTGATAGTAGAAAGACAGCATTTCCTGGAGAGGTAATATCAGATTTTCTTCAAGAAAATAAAAACTATTTTCCTGAACTTGAAGAATTTGCAGATAAAATTTTTGAAAAAGTTCAAGTTAATAACCGAACTAGATATATTGCTTTATGTGATTTTCTAAAATCTGAATACTCAATAATTGTTAAAGATATAATTCCTGAGGAAGGTAAGCCTTTTTCTAAAATTTATAATAAAAATACAAAAGAACTTTTATTAAGTGATTATAATACTTTAGAAACTAAAAAATTACATGCCGCATCTCAAATTGCTCAAGAAGGAGCATCTAAAGAAATCAATAAATATTTGTCTAATTTTAATTTTCCATCCAATGAATCAAAAAAACTAACACAGGTTGCTCTATTAAATTATTGTGGGGCTGCAATTTTAATGCCTTACAAATTATTTCATGCAGAATGTAAAGAATTAAAATACGACCTTGAACTCCTTCAAAATACTTTTGCAACTTCCTTTGAGCAAGTCGCTCATAGAGTAACCTGTCTTCAAAACCCTAAACTACCTGGTATTCCTTTTCATATGTTAAGAACTGATATTGCAGGTAATATTTCAAAAAGATTTTCATTGTCTGGTATTGAAATACCAAGATATGGTGGTGCTTGTCCTAGATGGAATGTCTATTCTGCCTTTACAAGACCTGGTATTATTCAGGCAGCAGTAAGTAAAATGACAAATGGAGAGAAATATGTTTGTATTGCTAGAACTGTTGAAAAAGGTGTTGGTAGATATGGTCAATCAAAAAGTATTCTGTCAATTGGGTTGGGGTGTGAGGCTAAATATGCAAAAGAATTTGTTTATACTGAAAACATCGATATTAGTGATAAAAAAACAGAAATTCCAATTGGTGTATCATGCAGGACATGCGATAGGTTAGATTGTTCACAAAGAGCATTTCCACCACTTCATAAAAAGTTTGATATTGATATTAATTCTAGAGGTGTTTCAGTTTATGTTAACGATAAGTCTAGTTAATTAAGACTTCCAGTCACCTATTTTACTGAACAAGAAATTCCTAAAAGCGGTAATACGTGCTGTATTTTTAAGCGATTGAGGATAAACAAAATGTGCTTCTGTGATAGGTCCTTCTGAATTTGGAAGAACTTTTATTATATTATTTGAATTAAATACTAAATATTCTGGAAGAGCTGCAAGACCTACGCCAGACTCTACTGCTAATAGTAAGCCCATAACACTATTAACTTTCATTACTGGTTTTCTCTTTTTTCCGTCTTTAACTCCAAGTTTAAGTGCCCAATCTGGATCATAAACTGGAGATGGTGCACCCTTACCAAATGAAATAAGTTTATGTTTGTTTAAATCGTTTATAGTTTTTGGCATACCATATTTTTCTAAATATTTATTAGAACCATAAATATAGTATTTTATATCTATTAATTTCTTTTGAATATAATTAAGTTGCTTAGGCCTTCTCATGAAAATACCTATGTCTGCTTGTCTTGTACTTAAGTCTAATTCTTTATCATCAAAAATTAATTCAATCTCTATTTCGGGGTTTAAAGTCATGAACTCTTGAATTCTGGGGGTAAGCCAGTGAGTTCCAAAACTTCTAACTGTGGTAATTGTTAATTTTCCAGTTGGTTTATTTTTTTGATCACCTAAAGTAGATTCAACTTCTTTTAATTTGCCAATTACATCATGCGCAGTTTTAAATAGATATTCACCATTTTCAGTTAATGTGAGTCCCCTTGCGTGTCTCTCGAAGAGTTGTACTTTAAGATCTTGCTCCAGTGATTGAATTTGTCTACTGATTGCAGATTGACTAAGGTTTAGGTTTATAGTTGCATTGGTAAAGCTGCCAGCTTCTGCAACTGCATGAAATATTTTTAGTTTATCCCAATCCATTTATTTATTAACGTCAACAATATATCTTCCTGATGTTTCACCTTTAAGCATCTTTGGATATATGTCTATTAAATCCTCTAGGCTTACTGTCTTTATTGATTTTTCTAATTGCTCAAAATCAATAAGGCTTTTAACTTCATTCCAAACAAATTCTCTTCTCTTAATAGATGCAGTAACAGAATTAATTCCCCAAAGTTTAACACCTCTAATAATAAAGGGCATAACTGTTGTGTTTAGTTTATAATCAGAAGCATTTCCACATGCAGCAACAATTCCATTGTCTCTAGTTTGTGCAAGTGCATTAGCAAGTATCTTTCCACCAACCGTATCAACAACGCCGTCCCATAGACCTTTATCTAATGGCCTTGCATCTTTGTCTAAATCTGCTTTATTTATTATGTTTTTAGCACCTATAGATTTTAAATATTCTTCATTTTCAGATTTACCAGTAACGGCTGTTACGTCATAACCAAATTTACTCAATATCATTACTGCAATACTTCCAACACCACCTGAAGCACCTGTAACTAAAACATCTTTAACTTTCTCTCCTAATAAAAGTTCTTCTCGTGCTTTGATTGCAAAAGAACAAAGTAAGGCTGTTAATCCAGCAGTACCCAAAATCATAGCTTGCTTTGATGTGATATCTTTTGGTTTTTTAACTAAAAAATCTCCATTAACTTTTGCAATTTGAGAATAACCACCAAAATAAATCTCTCCTACTCTCCATCCTGTAAGGATAACTTCGTCCCCTTTTATAAATTTTGAATTATCACTTTCTAAAACAGTTCCTGAAAAATCTATACCTGGTATATGTGGAAATTCTTTTACTAATTTTGCTCCATTATTTAAAATAAGTGCATCTTTATAGTTTAAGTCTGAATAATCTACTTTCACAAGTACATCACCATGTTTTAAAAATGATTTATCTATTGATTTTACCTCTCTGGTAAAATTTTCACCTTCTTGATTAACTATTAATGCTTTAAAATTGTCTGACATGACCATCTCCTCTCGAGAAAGTTACTTACTAATAAATCTTAAGTATCTATTTTGGATACTTAAATCCTCTTTGAATTGTCCCAAGAAGTAATTTGTGACAGTTGTTGCATTTTCTTTTTTAATACCCCTCATAGTCATACATTGGTGAGCTGCATCAATTGTAACTGCAACACCTTTTGCATCTAAAGAAGTCATCAAAGCTTTTGCAACTTGCATTGTTAATCTCTCTTGCGTTTGTAATCTTTTTGAAAAGACTTCAACAACTCTTGCAAGTTTACTTAAGCCAACAACTCTTTCATTTGGAATATACGCAACATGCGCTGTTCCAACTATTGGTGCCATATGATGCTCACAATGACTTGAAACTGAAATATTTTTTTCAACAACCATATCATCATAACCTTCTACATCGCCAAATGTTTTCTCTAAAATCTGTCCAGCATCTTGTGTGTAACCACCAAAATATTCTTTAAATGCTTTAACTACTCTTTTTGGAGTTTCTAATAAACCTTCTCTACTAGGGTCTTCGCCTATCCAAGTTAAGATTGTCTTAAATGCTTCTTCAGCCTCTTTATCAGAAACTTTTTTAGCATCTAAAATCTTGTTATCTGTTTCTTCAACTAATTTCATATTGCAAGTTTATACAGTAAATTACTATTTTTAAAATATTTAATATATTCATCAGTATGCTACATAATTACTTAGATATGTTTAAAAAAAGAGAAAATATAGTAGAAATTGAAGAGGGAAAACTCCTTTCACCAAAATTTGACAATGATGGGTTAATTCCAGTCATTACAATGTGCTCTAAAACTAAAGATATTCTTATGCATGGCTATATGAATGTTGAAGCTTTTAAAAAAACTATAGAAACTAAGGAAGCTCATTATTTCAGTAGATCTAGACAGCAGATCTGGCACAAAGGTAAGACCAGTGGTTTTACTCAAAAAGTTTTAGAAATAAGAATTGATGATGATCAAGATTCAGTTTGGTTAACTGTTGATATTGGGGATGGTTCTAGCTGCCACGTAGGCTATAGATCTTGCTTTTATAGATCAATACCATTAGGTCCAATTGAAAATGGCAGACAGATAGAAATGAAATTTGAAGAAAAAGAAAAATCATTTGACCCTAAGGTTGTTTACAAAGGCCAACCCAATCCAACAAAAATTTAAATGAGTGATAAACAAAAAAATGTTCTAGGTGAAGATCTTGAAGAGTGTTCTAACGATCCATTAACAGGATGGCATAGAGATGGTTGTTGTAGCACTGATGAAAATGATCATGGCGTTCATACTGTTTGTGCAAAAGTTACTACTGAATTTTTAGAATGGTGTAAAGAAGCTGGTAATGATTTGATAACTCCTCATCCTGAATTTGGATTTCCAGGATTAAAAGCAGGAGATGGTTGGTGCGTTTGTGCTAGTTGGTACGCAAGAGCTGCTGATGCTGGAAAACCTTGTCCAGTTTACTTAAAAAGAACACATGAAAAAACTTTGAAACTTGTTTCAATGGAAGTTCTAAAAAAAAATGCTATTGATTTGTCTTAGTTAATCCTAAGTTTAAAATCATTTACTTGAAAAACTCAGAATGAACTAATAGATTTTGTAAATGGAAATTGCTACAAAATTAGCTCCAATTAGTTTGGCTCTTATAATGTTGGGACTTGGAATGAGTTTAACAATTCAAGACTTCGTAAGAGTAGTTAAAATTCCAAAAGATTTTTTGGTTGGCTTTATTTGTCAATTAGTTTTACTCCCAATAGTCGCACTATCTATAGCTTTACTATTAAACTTACCTGCAGAACTTGCTGTTGGGTTAATGCTAATTGCATGTGCGCCTGGTGGTGTTACATCAAATGTTCTTACTAAATTTGCTAATGGCGATGTTGCCCTTTCAATAACACTAACTGCAATTGTTAGTTTGATTAGTATTATTTCTGTTCCATTTATAATGTTTACATCTATTGATTTTTTCGAAATTGCCATTGTTAAAGAAATATCAATGACTGGTATTGCTTTAAAAATGTTTCTTGTTGTTACAGTTCCAGTAATAATTGGAATGTTAATTAAACATTTTGCTGGAAACTTTATTGATAAGCAAGCTTCACTAATTCAAAAAATTTCAGTAATATTATTTATATTAGTGTTTGCTGCTATTTATATAGTGGAGTGGGACAATATTATCTCTTATATTGTGACCGCAGGTTTGGTTGCTTTGCTATTAAACATATCAATGATGATAATAGGTTTTTATATTGCAAAATATTTTGCATCCGGAGTTGCGCAGCAAAGATGCATTTCAATAGAATGTGGTCTTCAAAATGGGACATTGGCTCTTTTCGTTGGTACTCAAATTTTAGGTGAAAATATAACTACTTTTATTGTACCAACAGCTGC
>CAJQRR010000039.1 GCA_905612385.1 uncultured Candidatus Pelagibacter sp. | reverse complement strand
AAAGAACGTGTTGTAATGAGGATTTTAAATAAAGACGCAGGAGATAAGGCTTTAAGCGAACTTGGTTTTGAAGAGAAGGATTTAAACAAACTTATTAAAGCCGTAAGTTCACCTCAAGGAATGGTGTTAGTTACAGGACCAACGGGTAGTGGTAAGACAACAACTTTATATAGCGTTTTAAAACATATTAATAAACCAGGTATGAATATTTTAACAGCTGAAGACCCTGTTGAATATGAAATGGAAGGAATAGGACAGGTTCAAATAAAAGAAACCATTGGTTATACTTTTGAAGAAGCTCTAAGGTCTTTTCTACGTCAAGACCCAGAAGTAATTCTAGTTGGAGAGATTAGGGATAAAGCAACAGTTGATATTGCATTAAAGGCTGCATTAACTGGGCACTTAGTATTTAGCACACTTCACACGAATGATGCTTCAAGCTCAATAACTCGTTTACAAAATATGGGTACTCCAAACTACTTAATATCTGCAGCATTAACCCTGATTATGGCACAGCGTTTAGCTAGAAAAACTTGCTTGGGTTGTAGAGTTATCGATGAAAACATTATCCAAAATCCCAAATTATTAAATTCAATTGGTTTTTCACCAGAAAAATCTGCAAGGGCTAAAATTTATAAGGGCAAAGGTTGTGAGGAGTGTAACGGCGCTGGCTACAAAGGAAGAATGGGAATTTATGAAATTCTTGAAATTGATAACGAGTTAAAAGCTGGAATTTTATCTAATCTTCAACAAACAGAATTAAATGCCATTGCAAAAAAAAATGGCTTCAGGACCATGCAAGATATGGGACAAGATATGTTGTTAAGTGGCGACCTTTCTTTTGCAGAGTATGAAAGAGTTCTACAAACTAATTAATGCTAAATTTTGAATATAAAGGAATATCACTTGGCAAATATGTTGAGGGTGAAATTGAAGCTTTAAATAATGCGGAAGCTGCCCACAAACTTAAAGAGCAAAAAGTTATTATCACAAAATTAAAAGAAGCTAAAAAAAAGAAAGTTGTTACCAAAAAAGAAAAGATGTCATTTAGTTTTGGTACGGGCATAAAGCCACAAGAAATTATGATTTTTTGTAAACAGTTTGCAACCATGCTTAGGGCGGGACTACCAGTATTAAACACTTTAGAAATGTTAGAAGGTCAGACATCTGGACTTCCTATGAAAAAGGTTATTCAAACGATTAAAAGAGATTTAGAATCTGGAAACGCATTATCAAAATGTTTTGAAAAACATGGAAAAATATTTGATACTGTAGTTGTAAATTTAATAAAAGCAGGGGAAGCTAGTGGTAAGCTTGATACTTTTTTACAAAAAATAGTTATTAATTTAGAGAAAAGAGAAAAAATTAAATCACAAATTAAAAGTGCTTTATTCTACCCAGGTGTTTTATTTTCAGTTGCAATATTGGTAACTATTTTTATGTTAATGAATGTAGTGCCGACCTTTGTTAATATGTATGAGGGTATGGGTATGGCAGATGAATTACCAACACCAACAGCTGTTATTATGGCTATGAGCGAATTTGTTCGTTCTTCTGGTGGGTTTTTTCTTCTTGTCTTTATAATTTCTTTTGTGTTTGGTTTAAAATTTTTAATTAAAAAAAATTATGAAGTCAGAAAAAATTGGCATCGTGTTGTAATGAAACTTCCAATTTTTGGAAATTTAATCCAAAAATCTATTTTAGCAAAAGTATCTTTGGTTTTAGGAAACCTTAACCAAGCAGGTGTAGATTTAATTGAAAGTATAGATATTGCAAAATCAGTTACGGATAATGTAATTGTAGTAGAAGCCTTAGAAAATATTAAAAAAGGAGTTTTTTCAGGAGAAAGTTTAACTGAGTTATTTAATAAAGAAAAAATATTCCCAACAACCTTTAGTCAATTAATATCAGTCGGTGAACAAACTGGAAGTCTAGATGAAATGTTTGGCTCTATTGCAATATACTACGAAGAAGAGTTTGATGTAGCAGTTGCTAACCTTGCAAGCTTAATTGAGCCCATAATGATCGTATTCATGGGGATTACTATTGGTGGCCTAATGTTAGCTATGTATGCACCAATTTTCAACGTGGGGGCCATCATTGGGTAAATTACTACCAAAATTCGGTAATTTTTTTAATTTTTATACAAGCTATACTTTTTCAAGATTTTAACAGTAGGGAGAAATTATGAAAAAATTAAATAAAGGTTTTACACTAATCGAATTGCTAGTGGTTGTAGCAATTATAGGAATTTTAGCAGCAGTAGGTGTTGTTGCTTATAACGGTTACACAGGAGCTGCAAAAGTTTCTGCAACAAAAACAATTCATGCACAATCAGTTAAGTACATTTCAGCAGAAATGCAAAAATGTAGCTTAGGTGAAAGTACATTTGTTGGCGGACAGGCATGTCCTGCAACAGCAGCTAAAGCTGTTACTGGTGCAGTAGCTGCTCTTAAGGATAAAAATCCATATTCAACTTCTAATGCTGCAGTAAAAAGTTCTAATGCTTATGTAGTTGGTCAGATTAGTTTATCTACAAGTGGAACAAATGTTCTTGTTAGATCATGTAACAAAACAGGTTGTGCTACAGCAGATAAACAAGAAGCTACGATAGCGGTAGAATAGAAAAATAATATTTTTAAAATGAGGCACTGCAGCCAAGGGTTTACTTTAATAGAACTCTTGGTTGTGGTTGCTATTATTGGAATTCTTTCTGCAGTAGGAGTTGTCTCTTATAGTGGCTACAAAACTTCAGCTGAAAAAAAACAAGCTGAGATTACACTAAACTCAATTTATTTAGCAGAACAAGAATATAAATCTAATAATGGAGAGTATTATTATAATGCTTCAACTTCAAGTATAGTTAGCAACCTATTTGATGGGATTGATGATCTATCTGCACAAGCTTATTCTTTTAAAACAACTAATGCTAATACTTTAAGCATCATTGCTACCAAGAAAAGTAATTCAAGTTGTACGATTACAATCACTGAAAAAAACAAAAAAGCTAACGTGAGTAACAGTTGTTAATTAATAATGTCTAAATTTCTTAAATTTGGTTACTACAATATTGCTTTAGGGGTTGTGCTGTGGTTAATTTTATTTATTTATAAAATTAATATTTGGTTGGCAGTTTTTGGTTCAATTTTTATTATTTATTTGTTTATAAAAATTACATCAAAAGTTTTAATAGCTATTAATAATTTATGAAAAGAAATGGTTTCACATTAATAGAGCTTCTAGTCGTAGTAGCGATCATCGGTATTCTAGCTGCTGTAGGAGTGGTTGCTTATAATGGGTATACGGGTGCTGCGAAAAAGAATATTGCTAAACAAAATCATAAGAATATTGAAAAGTGGTTTGTTCTAAAAGCTACAGAATGTGAAATCGATGGAAAGATCACATATAAAAGTTGGAGAAATAAAGGATCAACTGATGAGAAAAATTGCTATTATAATAATGGTTGGAGCTTAGTAATGGATTTGGGTTATAATCATATAAGATACCATTTTATGGCAGAGCATGGTTATGATAAAAACTTCAAAAATCCATTTGATCAAAGTAGTTCTAACACTAATCCAGAATGGAATAATGGTTGTTCAGCCACAAAAGGTCAGACAAGTTTTTATGGAAATAATAAGGGTCAGTTTATAATTTGGTCTAATACTGGAGACTCTTCTTGTATCGAGACTAGTATACAGTTTCCTGTTTCTTAAAATATGAATAAAAAAGGATTCACGCTTATAGAACTCCTAGTCGTAGTAGCCATCATAGGAATATTAGCTGCTGTAGGCGTGGTTGCTTATAATGGGTATACAGCAAGTGCAAAAGCTAATGCTGTTAAACAAATACATGCTCAAACTGTAAAATATATAACAAATGAATCCATGCTATGTACTTTAGGAAATTCCACTGGAATGAATGGCGATTTAAATTGTAATGATATTTATATAACAATATCCAATGCAACTATAAAAAGTTTTAAGGGAACAAAAAATTTATATGATACTAGATATGATGCACATACTGTATCTGGTGATCTAACAAGTTATAAATATGATTATAACGTTGGTTATATTTTTATTAAAACGACAAGTGTTTATAATCAAATTATGGTAGGTAGCTGTGTAAAGTTGCCTTGCACAGATGCAAAAAATCAATTAGTTAATTTCATTATGGTAGAATAATGCAAACTAGAGCAAAAGCCTTCACTCTAATAGAATAGACTTGAACAATAAGTAAAGTTAAACTAATGTTCAAAATGTATTGGGATTGTTAACTAAATAGTGAATTAGTTTTATAA
>CAJQRR010000038.1 GCA_905612385.1 uncultured Candidatus Pelagibacter sp. | reverse complement strand
CTTTAATTAGTTCTCGAATATCTTTGGAAAATTCTAAAAGCCATTTTTTTCTAACTTTTTTATTATCATCTATTAATAAAGATGAGCCAATTTTGATTACAATTATTTTGGAATTCTTAAGATACATACGCTAGCAATTTAGCTTTAACTTTTGATATTGATCCTTTGTCTAATGTTGAAAGTGTTATTACCTCAGAATCTTTATCTTTAGAAAAATTTTTCACAATTTCATCCACTTCTTCTTCATCTAATAAATCTATTTTATTTAATACAATTATTTCTTTTTTTTCAAGGATCTCTTTACTGTAACTACCAAGCTCTTTTTTAACTTGTTGATATGCATTTTCAATATTTTCATCAGTAATATCTATTAAATGCATTAAAGTTTTGCATCTTTCTATGTGTTTTAAGAATTGAATTCCAAGACCCACGCCTTCATGTGCGCCTTCAACCAAACCAGGAATATCAGCTAAAGTTATTTCTTTATCATCATAAGTTGCAACGCCAAGGTTTGGATTTAAAGTTGTAAACTTATAATTTGCTATCTTAGGTGTGGCATTCGTAATAGATGCTAATAAGCTAGACTTACCAGCGTTGGGTAAACCCACAATACCAACATCAGCAATAGTTTTTAGTTGAAGCCAAATTACATATTCTTCACCTGTAGCACCTTTTGTAAATTTTTTTGGAGCTCTATTTGTGGAGCTTTTAAATCTAGTATTCCCAAGACCACCTTTACCACCTTTGGCTACAATAAATTCTTCACCTTCTTTTTTAAAATCATAGATTAAAGTTTTATTATCTTCTTCAAAAACCTGTGTACCTACTGGAACCTTTAAAAATAAATCATCTCCTCCATGACCAGTACAATTTTGTCCAGAACCATTTACACCTCTTCCAGCTTTTTGATGTTGTTGAAATCTATAATCAATAAGAGTATTTAAATTTCTTTCTGATCTTAGGAATATGGTACCACCTTTACCACCATCTCCACCATCGGGTCCGCCGTACTCAATAAATTTTTCTCTACGAAAACTAGGAGATCCATGCCCACCATTGCCAGCCTTTACATAAATTTTTACTTGATCTAGAAATTTCATAATACAACTGTTAGTTTTAGTTGTACTACTAATTGGGTTTTACTGAAACGAATGTTCTGTCTAATCTACCTTTTTTAAATACTACTTTTCCTTCAACAACAGAAAAAATTGAATGATCTTTACCCATTCCCACGTTTTCACCAGGAAAAATTTTAGTCCCTCTTTGTCTGACGATTATGTTACCAGGAATTACTACTTCACCACCGTACTTTTTAACACCAAGTCTTCGACCTGCACTATCTCGTCCGTTTCTCGATGATCCACCTGCTTTTTTTGTAGCCATAATTTATTTACTTGCTGTTTCTGCTTCTACTTTAGCTTCCACTTTTTCAATTTTTTTAGTTGGTTTAACCATTTTTTCGGCTTCAGCTAAAACTTTTCCATCTTTTGAAAAAATTTTACTAATTCTTATTAATGAATATTGTTGTCTATGACCATTTTTTCTTCTTGAATTTTGTCTTCTTCTTTTCTTAAAGATTAGTATTGTTCTATTTTTACCATTTTCAACAAGGTCAGCTTCAACTTTTGCACCTTCAACGGTTGGTGATCCAACTTCTATTATTTTATCATCTCCATAAGCCAGAATTTCTTTAAATTCTATCTTAGTTTCAGTTTTAGAGTCTTCTAATCTCTCGATTTTAAGTATTTCTCCAGCCTTTACTTTGTACTGTTTTCCACCTGTTTGTATGATTGCGTATGACATTGTTTAATCTGTTTTTTATAAGCAGCAATATAGTCTCGAGCCTATTATAGTCAAGTCCGAATAAGTTAGAAATTATCCTTTAAATCCCTTAATTTTGAAAAGGTTTCTAGATTGCTGGACCTAAGGAAAATATTACACTCTAATTCATCCTTAATAGTTGATGGAATAGTGGGTAAACTATCTTTTAACTTTGCATCTATGCCATGTATCATGGTTTTGAGGTTACTGTTATTTGCATCATGAGTTAAGCAAAAATCTGAATTTTTTTTGGTATATTCATGACCACAATAAACTTTTGTATCTTCTGGTAACTTCTTGAATTTCATTAAAGAATCAAACATCTGAGAGTATGTACCTTCAAATATTCTTCCACAGCCCAAAGAAAAAAGAGTATCGCCAGTAAAAACAGATTTTTCTTTATAAAAGTAAAAACAAATGTGACCAAGAGTATGTCCTGGAATATAGATTACCTTAGCTTCAAAATTTTCATGCATCCAAGTCTCTTGATCGTTAAGTAATATATCTATTTCGGGAATTCTTTGTTTGTCCCCACTATATCCGACAACACTTGCTCCATATTTTTCTTTTAATTCTTTATTTCCACCTACATGATCATAATGGTGATGTGTATTTAATATAAACTTTAATTTAATTTCTTTATTCTCTAAATATTCAATAATAGGATCAGCCTCACTAGGGTCAATTACGCAAGCAGTATTATTTTCTTCATTAATTATCAAATAAGAATAGTTATCTTGCAGGCAAGGTATTATTTGAATTTTCATCTATTTCTCAATCAAAAAAATTCCCAATTCAGCTGACAGATTTTTAATATTAAGATTTATTTCATTGATAGGAGAGGTTTTTTCATTGCGAAGTGCTAATGCTTTATCTAATTTAATTTTTCTATCATGGCAAAAGTTATAAAAATCTTTAATCGTACACATATGTAGATTTGGAGTGTTGTACCATTCATCAGGCAGATTTTTTGTAATAGGCATTGTTCCTTTGATTAGTAAATGAAGCCTTACTTTCCAAAATCCAAAATTTGGCACTGTAACAATGGCTTTTTTCCCTACTCTTAAAAGTTCCTGAATAACTATTTCTGGATTTAGGAAAGCTTGAAGTGTCTGGCTCAAAATCACAAAATCAAAAGAACTATCTGGAAATTGGGAAAGATCTTTCTCTGCATCCCCCTCGATTACAGTTAAACCTTTACTTACACACTTTTGAGAATTGCTTTTAGAAATTTCAATTCCTCTTATATCTATTTCTTTATTAGTTTTTAAATATTCCATTAACGTTCCATCTCCACAGCCAACATCTAAAACTCTTGTATTTTTTTTAATAAAATCTGAGATTATTTTAAATTCTTGTTTCATGGTTAAATTGTTAAATAAGAGTTGTTAATAAAATTCTTTAAAGTATTTAAAAATTCAGGAACATCTAAAAGAAAAGAGTCATGCCCTTTGTCAGATTCAATTTCTACAAATGCAACGTCTGCTCCAATTGCATTTAAAGCTATAACAATTTCTTTATTTTCAGAAGTTGGATAAAGCCAATCCGAAGTGAACGATATAACAAGAAATTTGGTTTTAGTTTTTTCAAAAGCTTTTGATAAATTTCCACCATACTCTTTAGTTAAGTCAAAATAATCCATTGCTCTAGTAATATACAAATAACTGTTGGCATCAAACCTATCAACAAATACAGACCCTTGATGCCTTAAATAACTTTCTATTTGGAAGTCTGCATCAAAACTAAATTTTAAATCATCTCTTTCTTGTAATTTTCTTCCAAACTTTTCTTGTAAACCATTTTTAGATAAATAGGTTATATGGGCAGCCATTCTTGCAACAGATAACCCTTTATTGGGGTTTTTATTTTGATTTGCATAGTCTCCATTTATCCAGTTGGTATCAGCCATTATAGATTGTCTGCCAAGTTCGTTAAAAGCAATATTTTGTGCTGAATGACTTGAAGTACAAGCAATTGGAATTGCTATTTTTGCTCTGTCAGGAAAATTACTTATAAATTGGAGAACTTGCATACCACCCATAGATCCACCCATGACTGCAAATAATTTTTCAATTTGAAAAAAATCTAAAAGGTTGTTTTGTGCATTTACCATGTCATTTATTGTAATAATAGGGAAGGTGGTTCCGAAAACTTTATTTGTTTCAGAGTTAGTATTGCTAGGGCCAAAAGAACCTAAACATCCACCAATTACATTAGCACAAATTATAAAATATTTGTTTGTATCAATAGCCTTATTAGGACCGACAGCATATGACCACCAACCATCTTTTTTAGTTATTGGGTTTATTCCAGAAACAAATTGATCACCAGTTAAAGCATGAAAGACTAAAATAGCATTATCCTTCTTTTCATTAAGAGCACCGTAAGTTTCATAAGCTAAAGGAAAATTATTAATAGTCTGACCACAATCTAATTTTAGTGGTTTATCAATTATTATGCTTTTTATGTTCACATTTTTATTCATAAATAATAGCTAAATTTGAATTGTGAGATAAAAAAAATTATTTAGCGGTTTTTTTTAAGCGCTCGCAATTCAGTTAAATCAGCGCATAATTTTTGTACTAGATAGTATTTCTTATGTCAAATTTTTTTAAAAATGACTTATTCTGTATGAAAATTTAATATTTTATTTATAAGATTGATAGAATGACTGTTCCAAAGTTTAAAAAATTTAAAATAGAGGCCTATAAACCAGGAAAATCAAATATAGGTAAACTCAAAAATATCATCAAATTATCAGCGAATGAGTCGGCATTAGGTGTTAGCTCAAAAGTTAAGAAGGTATTAAATAATAAAGATTTAATCCTGTCTAAATATCCAGACAGCAAAGCCCAAGTTTTAAGAAAAGAAATTTCAAATAAATTTAATTGTGATTTTAATAAGATTATTTGTGGAGCAGGGTCTGATGAAATAATTCAGATGATTTGCCAGCTATATTTAAGAGCATCAGACGAAGTGATTGTACCTCAATATAGCTTCTTAATGTATAGAATTTATGCACAAATCGTTGGAGCAAAAGTTATTTTTCATAATTAATTAAATATAACCTTAACTTCTTTGATAAATTTTGCGTTCTCTTTTTTAGATCCAATTGTTAACCTTAATTTGTTTTTAATATTATATCCATCTTCTGTAGATCTTAATATAATTCCTTTTGATTGTAGTTTGTCAAAAACATAATTAGCTGAAAATTTACATTTATCAAAATTTAGTAATAAAAAGTTAGCTGTTACTTCGTTTGAAAAAATATTTATTTTTTCTAAAGTGTTTCTAACTTTATTTGCTTCTGTAATATTATGCTTTACAGATTGATTAATAAAATTTTTATCTTTTAAAGCTTCTGTTGCTGCAATTTGTGCGAGTTGATTTACATTAAATGGTGGTTTAATTAAATTCATTGCATTAATAATTTTTTTTGAAGCATAACCCCAACCAACTCTTAAAGAGGCTAATCCATAAATTTTAGAAAA
>CAJQRR010000037.1 GCA_905612385.1 uncultured Candidatus Pelagibacter sp. | reverse complement strand
AATTTCAAATATCTTTAAAAGATAAAAAATTACTATTCTTAATTTTTATCAATTTAGTTCCGATAGGGTTAATATTTTTAACTTCAATTTTAACTGGATCAAAAATAAGAACAATGTGGATGACACCATTTTATCTATTCTTTGGAGTATTAATTGTTTACATTTTTAAAGCACAGATAAATCAAAAAAAACTAAACAGTTTCATATCAATTTTTTTAATTTTATTTATTTTTTCACCTTTTGTTTATGGCTATATTTCAATTACAGAAACAGATAAGAGAACTGATTATTTAGGAAAAGAAATAGCAGAAAAAACTCAATATTCCTGGGATCAAGATCATAAAGAACCTATTAATGTTGTACTTGGAGATGAATGGCATGCAGGAAATTTGTCATATCATTTAAAATCAAGACCAGTTTGGGAAGGGTTTATTACAAAAGATAAGCTAAATTCACTTACTACGTTTATTTGTATTGATAATATTTGCATTGGAAATAGATGATCAAAATAAAGATTTTAATTCCAGTTTATAATGATTGGCAGTCAGTTTTTAAGCTTATAGGAGATATTAACTCACATGTTTCAACATTTAATGACGAATTTTCAATAATAATAGTCAACGATGCTTCTACTGAAAATAAAACAGAATTTTTAAGTGATTTCAGCAATCTAAAATCTATTCAGATTATTAATATGAAAGAAAATAGAGGACATACAAGGTGTAATGCTGCTGGATTAAAATATATAAATGAAAAAGAGGATTTTGATTATGTAATTCCAATGGATGGTGATGGTGAAGATAGACCTGAAGAGCTTAGTTTATTGATTAAAAAAATTAAAGAATATCCGGGCATAGTTGTTACAGCCAATAGAGTAAAAAGATCAGAGGGTTTTATGTTTAAGCTTTGTTATTTATTTCATAAATATTTAACCTTAGTTTTTACAGGTCAAAATATTAAATATGGAAATTATACATGTCTTCCAAAGTCAACAGTTAATGAAATGGTCAATGAATCATCAACATGGAATAGTTTTTCAGGATCATTAGCAAAAGTAGCACAAGATAAAAGATCAATTCCATCTGAAAGAGGTACAAGATATTTTGGGCCATCAAAAATGAGTTTTATCAATTTATTAAAACATTCTCTTTCAATTATTGCAGTTTTTAAAAAAACTTTACTAATTAGATCTATACTATTCTTAATTATTTACTTATTTTTAATGATAGGAAAAATTTCAATCATCACATTAATACCAGTTATTGGAGTTATTATTATGATGTTCTCAGTAATCATATTGTCTAAAAGAGAAAATATATCAGAATTTAACAGTTCTTTAGAAAATATTGAAAATATTGATAATATTAAATGAAAAAAAATTTAGTGATCATAACTCTGGGTTTGTTGTTGAGTGGGAACGCTTATGCAAAAGTAAAATCTAAAGATATCACTTTTCCAGGCAAGTATTATACTAAAGAGATTAAGGTTTGTTCAGCAATTCCTAATGATAAATCATTTGGTAATCCATCTGTTATTAAAACTGTTAAAAGTGTAGTTGGTTATGATTGGGCAAAAGATCATACGGAAAATAGTAATTCTATTACTGTCAATCATGATGCTATTTCTGTGCCCATTAAAGCAATGATGGCATCAACACATAATGCAATTGGCAACAATAATCAGATCAATATAGATATAGCCAAAAGTTTGTTAATAGAAATAAAATCATAGATCCAAAAGAGGCTACTCCACATACTCATCAAATGGCTATAGCTATAGATGCATTAATGGAGATAGTTACTGGAATAAAATTGGAACATGACCCGATGTATTTGAGTAAAAGAAAGTACCATTTGCCCGATGGAATAGACGACTTAATTGGATTTAACCCAAATTGTATTCTTCGATAACTATAAAAAAAATTAAATCGCCTTTATTATTGGCAATGAGTGAAAATCAGCAGTATCTATTTTTGAAGAGTGTTCTCTCTTTATATTCCATTTCTTGGTAACTCCAGCACTAGCCAAGCTTAGTGTTGATCGGCCATATCTATAATTTGTACTATCAATAGCTCTCATTAAGCCTTTAATTTTTTCATCTTTTTCAGTAGAAAATAGATTTTTACTGCCACTTGAACTAACCAAACCAGTCAATGTTATGCCTGCTTTTTGATACCTATATCCATTAATAAAAATTTCATTTAATGCGACCAAGGCAGTTTTAACTATTTCAATACTATTATTAGTAGCTATTGGAAAATCTATAGTTTTAGCATTTGAATAATATACGCCTCTATTTTGAAAGGGGCTTGTTCTAACAGAAACAGTTATCGATTTTGCTATTAAAGATTCTGATCTAATTTTTTCTGAAGCATTTAAGCAATAACTTGCTACTGCTTCTTGGAGTTCTTGAAATTTTTCAACTCTTGTACCAAATGATCTCGATACTACACAGCTTTTTCTTTTTGAAGTTTTGGTTTCTAATGGGATACAAGAAATCCCCCTAAGTTCTAACGCTGTCCTAGAACTTAAAACATTAGAACTTTTTTTAATCCAAGTGTTTGACATATTTTTTAATTGCTTAGCATTGTAAATTCCATTTTGATGATAAAATTTTGTAAGTTGTTTACCAACTCCCCAAACATCATTGATATCTATTTTTTCTAATAGTGGATCAATATTTTCAATTCCTATTAAGTTTGTTACACCAGATTTTTTTTTCTTTGCTATATGATTTGCAATCTTGCTTAAGGTTTTTGTTTTTGCAATGCCAATGCTAGTTGGAATTCCTGTCCACTGTAAAACAATACTTCTAATTTCTTTTCCTATATCTTCTACTTC
>CAJQRR010000036.1 GCA_905612385.1 uncultured Candidatus Pelagibacter sp. | reverse complement strand
ACCAACAGATTTAACCGTATTTTTAAATAAAGCTAAATTTATAGAAACTGATGAACAGTTTATTTTACCAGAACCTCTTAATGATCCAATAATTGAGCAACTTATAAAAAGAAGAACTGCCGAAACATATGAGGTAAAAGCTGGAGAATATATTCAGATAATTGATCCAGGTGGAAGACAATGTTCTGATTTTTTAGCTTTTGATACACAAAAGTTAAATGATGGTATTGAGAATATTATTGATGATAAAGCAACACGAACCTTTATGGGTGGTGCTTATCCTGGGCCCGGTTTGTTTTCAAAGTTTTATGATGGTGCTCATGAAGCAATGATTGAAGTTGTAAGAGATACAGTTGGAAGACATGATACTTTTAATCTTGCTTGCACCTCAAAATATTATGAGGATATGGGTTATATGGGTCATATTAATTGTACTGACAATTTTAATAATAGATTAGATAAATATGACATCAATTCTAGGAAAAGTTGGTCTGCAATAAATCTTTTTTTCAATACTGCAATTGATGCTAATAATGTTGCATCTTTTGATGAACCTTGGTCAAGACCTGGAGATTATGTTTTGTTTAGAGCTTTAAAAGATTTAACCTGCATATCGTCCGCTTGTCCTTGTGATGTTGATGGTGCAAATGGCTGGAATCCAACTGATATTTTTGTTAGGACTTATTCTAAGGAAAAAAAATATTCAAAAGCAATAGCATTTAGAATGAAAACAGACTCAGAGCCCAAACTAACTCAAGAAACAGGTTTCCATAAAAAAACTTCAGAACTGACAAGAAATTTTGTTGAGTATAAAGGTTTTTGGCTTGCTAACAATTTTACAAATTCAGGAACTATAAAAGAATATACGGCTTGTAGAGAAAGTGCGATTGCAACAGACCTATCACCTCTTAGAAAGTTTGAAATTCTTGGACCCGATGCAGAAAATTTAATGCAGTACACACTTACAAGAAATGTAAAAAAATTATCAGTTGGGCAAGTTGTTTATACAGCCATGTGTTATGAAAATGGTTGCATGCTGGATGATGGAACATTATTTAAATTAGGACAGGATAATTTTAGATGGATTGGTGGAGATGAATACAGTGGTGAATGGTTAAAAGAACAAGCTAAAAAGAAAAATTATAAAGTTTGGATTAAATCTGCAACAGATCATATTCATAATATTGCAGTTCAAGGTCCGAATAGTAGAAAAATTTTAGAAAAGTTTGTGTGGACACCTCCAATACAACCATCAATCACTGAACTTGAATGGTTTAGATTTAATATTGCAAGAATAGATCATGAAACAGGAACTCCAATTGTTATTTCAAGAACAGGTTACACAGGTGAACTTGGTTATGAAATATGGTGTCATCCAAAAGATGCTGCTGAAGTTTGGGATAAAGTTTGGGAAGCTGGTAAAGAGTTTGATATTACTCCATTGGGCTTAGAAGCTTTAGACATGGTTCGTATTGAAGCTGGTCTTATTTTCTATGGCTATGAATTTGATGATCAAACAGACCCTTTTGAAGCAGGAATTGGATTTACAGTTCCACTTAAAACTAAAGAAGATGATTTTATAGGTAAAGAGGAATTAATTAAAAGAAAAGCAAACCCACAAAAGAAATTAGTTGGCTTAGAATTAGATGGACACGAACCTGCAGCTCATGGTGATAATGCTTATATAGGTCGAGGTCAAGTTGGTGTAGTAACTAGTGGAATGTTATCTCCTAAACTAGGAAAAAATATTGCTCTATGCAGAATTGATGTTAAGTATTCTAAAATAGGAACTAAAGTGGAAATAGGAAAAATTGATGGTCATCAAAAAAGAATTATTGCTACAGTGGTGCCTTTTCCTTTCTATGATCCAACTAAATCTAAAGTAAGAGCTTAAATAGTATGACAGATGAAAAAAAAAGTCTTTTAGATTTCTGGGAGGATCAAGTTAAGCAATCCCACACTTCAAGTAATTATTATTTTAGAAAGTCACCTTCTCATTACCATTTGATGTTGTTAGTGATGCATGCATATAAGGTTGATGAAAAGCTTTCAGTAGAAGAATTAAAAACAAGACTTTTTAAAACTTCGAGGCCAAAAGCGGCTTTAATAATTAATGAAGCGTGTATAAAAGGATTCTTCTTTTTAGAAAAAACTTCAACTGATCAGCGAATAAAAAATATTAGGCCAAGTGAATCTTTTATTAATGAATTTAATGAATACTTACTCAGACTAAAAAATATAAGCTACTAAAGGTTTATTTAAGGGCGTCACACTTAATTACTATTTTATATATATATTTTTTTGTTATAAAAATAATCCTATTAATTGTTTTTAAGAAGAATAATCTTTTCTTATGTCAACTCTACCAACTAAAGCTAAAGTAGTAATTATCGGTGGCGGAATTCATGGATTAAGTACAGCATGGAAACTTTCTGAAACTTATAAAAATCCAGGCGATATTGTAATCTTGGAAAAAAAAGATACAGCAGCAGGTGCAAGCGGAATAGCTTGTGGCGTAATAAGAAATAATTATTTTCAACCAGCTATGAGAGAATTAATGGCTCACTCTGTTTCAGTTTGGGAAAGTGATCCTAAGGCTTGGAATTACAATGCGGTAGGATATTTACAAATCTCTCCAGAAGTCATGCACGAAGATGTTGCTACAATTTATGAACAACAAAAAGCTATTGGATATGAATCGGAATTTATAGAAGGTGAAAAAGAATGTACCAAATATATGAAGGGTATGTTTGATGATTGGCAAGCACAAGGCATAACGTCTGTACTTCATGAAAAAAAAGGTGGGTATGCATTTAATAAAGATTCAGTAAAAGCTCTTGAAAGTAAATCTATTATAAATGGAGTTAATATAATTAAGGGTGTAACAGTTACTGGATTTAAAAAAGGAAGCACTGGTAAATCAGTTACAGGTGTTGAAACGGATAAAGGACTTATTGAGTGCGATCAAGTCGTTGTTGGTGCTGGTCCTTGGGTTAGAGATTTTTGGAATATGTTAGAGCTTCCAAAATTTGCTAATATTAAAGGACAAGATGGAAAGTTTCATAAAGAAGATATGTGGAAATACTGGATGTTACAAGAAGGTGTTATCGGTGTTGATAAAGATTTTTTAAAAATGAATGACGGTGGTCAACCTCCAGTTATGCATGTCGACTCAACTGCACCATTATATTCAGACACAACTAAAAAATTACTTACAGATGAGCTTTGGGGAATTTATTATAAGCCAGATATCGAAGGTCTTGGAGTGCAGGGCGGAACGTCTCCCTACATAGTTGATAAGCACTTTGATGAAATAAATATTGATCCTTACGGACTTGACTCTCCTGAATTTCAAACAACAGAAGCTTTTAATGATATGTGGTGTTCAGCTTTAGCACATTGTCAAAAAAGATTTGAAGGTAAAACAAATTTATATAGAAAAGGACCGTCAGGTGGTCTTGGCTGTATGACACCAGATAACTTTCCAATCTTTGATAGATTTTTAGAAAATGTTTATATGATAGCTGATGCTAACCATGGATATAAAATGATTGGTGTTGGTGAGCTTGTTGCAAAAGAAATTCTTGGAACTGAAAGTGAATTATTAAAACCTTTCAGATTTGATCGTTATGAAAAAGGTGAACTTCACCCTACTTCAAATAGTCCATTTCCATGGAGCTAAGCTCATAGCTATAAAATTAAATTATATAAATTTTAAATCGAAAATAATTTTTTTTTACACAACTTATGCACGTAATTAACTCATTGTAGTTATACAAATTATATATATTTATTATAATCAAGATGCCTAGACACTAATATATTTTTCAGTTACGGTTCGATAAATAAAAATTCATTAGAGGGAGAGATAATGACTGATCTAGACAAGCACGTTGCACAACCAGGAAGAGACAATTTAGTAAAGCAAGTTAGAGCTAAAATTAATGAACTAGGTGTCGAATATATTTATTTTCAATTTATCTCTGTAACTGGAAGAGTTGTTGGAAAAGGTATTCCTACTGATCACTGGGAAAGAACTTGTGAAAAAGGCTTTCAATTAGTTTATGGAGCAACAGCAAACTTGTTTGTTGATCGTCATGGAGATTATATTGGTTATGGGCCAGAGGCAAAAGAGCTAGTTGGTATACCTGATCCTGAAACTTTTTGTCAGCTTCCTTGGGATAAAAAAGTTGCAAGAGTATTTGTTACTTGTTTTAGAAATAGAGAAGAAAGAGATGATCCAGGTGCACATTTAACTTCGGATTGTCGTGGAAATTTAAGAATACATGCTCAAGAATTTAAAAAGAAACATGGCTACCAATTAAGAGTTGGGACTGAGCCGGAAATGATGTGGTTAACTAAAAATGAAGATGGTTCACCTACAGGTAAAGGTTATTCTAAACCTTATTGCTATCATATAGATCAATTTGAATCTCTGAGACCAGTTTTTATGCAGGTATTTAAATACGCTAGAGCTATGGGTTTTGATATGATTCAAGGTGATCATGAAGATGCACCAGGACAATTAGAATTAAACTGGATGTACGATGATGTTTTGAGAAATGCAGATAGACTTTCTACTTACAGACAAATTTGTGCACAAGTAGCTAGAGAGTTTAATTTGATAGCTTGTTTTATGACAAAACCTTTTATGGGTGTGTCAGCAAGCGGTTGTCACACGAACATGTCTTTATGGACAGGTGGAAAAGATAAAGTTAATAAACTATCTCATAAATCTCTACCAGGAATGGATGAGGTATTTACTTACGTTGAAGGTGGAACAAATACTTTTATGCCTGATACTAAAGATATTCAATTACCAGGTAAAATTGGTTTGAAAGCTATTGGTG
>CAJQRR010000035.1 GCA_905612385.1 uncultured Candidatus Pelagibacter sp. | reverse complement strand
TACTTCGGATTCTTGTTCACCTGTTGCAGGATTGAAAATTTTACTTTTTCTGTCAGATGAGCCTGAAATTAGCTTTCCACCAACAAAATGTTCTAATAAATTCATGAATGGTGTTATTTAAAGGGGTAATTAGCTTGTTGCAAGCATTTTTTTCAATTCAGCTATGGCTTTTGCTGGATTTAATCCCTTAGGACAAGCATTGGTGCAATTCATAATAGTATGACATCTATACAACTTAAGTTCATCCGCTACTTTTTTTAATCTCTCTTTTCTTTCATCATCTCTACTATCTACTATCCACCTATAAGCTTGAAGCAAAACTGCAGGACCTAAAAATTTATCCTCATTCCACCAATAGCTTGGGCAAGAAGTGGAACAACATGCACACATGATACATTCATATGCACCATCTAATTTTTTTCTATCTTTTTGAGATTGAATAATTTCTGTAGTTTCAACTTTTGTATTTGTTTTCAACCAAGGTTCAATTGATTCGTATTGTTTATACAATCCACTTAAATCCCCAATTAAATCTTTTTTAACTTTTAGATGAGGTAGTGGATAAATATTTATATCTCCTTCAATTTCTGAATGAGGCTTTGTACATGCTAAACCATTTTTACCATCCATATTCATTGCACAAGATCCACAAACACCATGTGCACAAGATCTCCTATAAGCCAATGATGGATCAATTTCGTTTTTAATCTTATTTAAAATATCTAATACTTTTGAAGGACAGTTATCCATATCAACTTCATAAGTATCCTCTCTTGGATTTTCTCCATTTGAGGGATCCCACCTATAAACATTTACTTTTCGGATATTTTTTGATCCAGTTTTATCTTGATAATAAATACCTTTTTGAACTTCTGAATTTTTAGGTAAATTTATTTGAACCACTAGTAAACTCTTTCTTGTGGTGGAAAATATTGAACTTCATTTGTTAAAGTTGTTTTGGTAACTGGTCTATAACCAATTTTTGAATCTTTTCCATTGCACCAAGCAATAGTATGTTGCATAAATTTTTCATCATCTCTTTTTGGGAAATCTTCTCTTGCATGTGCGCCTCTGCTCTCTTGTCTATTATAAGCAGAATCCACCGTTGTAATTGCTTGTCTTATCAAGTTATCAAACTCCAATGTTTCCACTAAATCAGTGTTAAAAACAAGTGACCTATCTTTTACAGAAATTGATTCCATTCCATCATATGCTTTTCTAATATCATCAACGCCCTCTTTAAGTGTTTTTTCTGTTCTAAAAACAGCACACTTTGATTGCATGGTTTTTTGCATTGAAAGTCTAAGCTCTGCAGTACTATTTTCGCCATTAGAGTTTCTTAATTTATCAAATCTTTCTAAACATTTTTCTGTTTCAGTCTCTCCTATATCTTCATGTGGGGTTCCTGGTTTTACAAGTTCTGCAGCTCTTCTAGCTGCGGCTCTTCCAAATACAACTAGGTCAATTAAAGAATTAGACCCCAATCTATTCGCTCCATGAACAGAAACGCAGGCAGCCTCACCAATTGCCATTAATCCTGGAACTGTTTCAGAATCATTGCCTGTTAATACTTCAGCTTTATAGTTTGTTGGGATACCTCCCATATTGTAATGAACAGTGGGAACTACTGGTATTGGCTCTTTAGTTACATCAACATTTGCAAATAATCTTGCTGCTTCAGTTATTCCTGGAAGTCTACTTTCAATAATGCTTTTGTCTAAATGACTTAAGTGTAAGTGAACATGATCCTGTTCTTTACCCACGCCTCTTCCTTCATTAATCTCAATTGACATTGATCTACTTACTACATCTCTAGATGCTAAGTCTTTAGCTTTTGGTGCATAACGCTCCATAAATCTTTCACCTTTTGAATTAACTAAATAGCCACCTTCTCCTCTAACACCTTCAGAAATTAAAGTTCCATGTCCATAAATTCCTGTTGGATGAAATTGTACAAACTCCATATCCTGTAATGGTAAACCTGCTCTTAAAACCATTGCATTTCCATCTCCAGTACAAGTGTGTGCTGAAGTTGCAGAATAATAAGCTTTTCCATAACCACCTGTTGCAATTATTGTGCTGTGAGCTCTAAATCTATGAATTGTTCCATCATTTAAATTCCAAGCAATAAGACCTTTGCATTCACCATCTTTCATTAATAAATCTAGAGCAAAGTATTCAATAAAAAATTCAGTGTTGTGTTTTAAGGCTTGCCCATAAAGAGTGTGAAGTATTGCATGTCCAGTTCTATCTGCGGCTGCGCATGTTCTTTGAACAATTCCATTGCCATAATTTTTTGTCATTCCGCCAAAAGGTCTTTGGTAAATTTTACCATCATCAGTTCTACTAAATGGAACTCCATATTTTTCTAATTCTATAACAGCTGCTGGAGCTTCTTTACAAAGATACTCAATACTATCTTGGTCACCTAACCAGTCAGCACCTTTGACAGTATCATACATATGCCAGCGCCAATCATCTTCGCCCATATTCCCTAAAGATGCAGAAATTCCTCCTTGAGCGGCAGAGGTATGACTTCTTGTTGGAAATACTTTTGAAATACAGGCTGTCTTTAAACCAGCTTCACTTAAACCAACAGCAGCT
The DNA here is from genome assembly GCA_905612385.1 of uncultured Candidatus Pelagibacter sp. The sequence goes on along the minus strand of CAJQRR010000035.1, from coordinate 8,006 downwards.
CTTAAGCCTGAGCCTCCCGCACCAAGTACGATAACATCATATTCATGGTCTATTATTTTATATGAGCTCATTAGTTTAAATTAAATATTACAATTATTGTGATTAATGGAACTAGTATAGCAAAAATATTGAGTGCTTTGTTTGCGACATTTTTGATTTTTTCATCCTGTATATAGTCTTCAAATACCTCACTAATACTTAAAGCTGAAAAAAAATAGGCAAAAACTAACAACAAAGAAACTAAAATTTTAGATGGCTGATTTGAAAAAAAATTAACAATATCAACATAATCTTTATTGAAAACTGAAACTAAATTTAAAATAAACCATATCATTAATGGTATCAACACCACAGAGCTTACTCTCATTAATAGCCATTTTTTAGTCGCGTTATTCATACTAAATAAATTGCTTTCCAATTAAATAAATTAAAATTGTTAAAAAAAAAGAACCAATGATCACGATTAATCCTGTTATCTTTGTTACTTTTAGTTCAAACCCATATCCTAGATCCATAATTAAATGTCTTATTTCACTTAATATATGGAAACTAAATGACCATGTTAAACCTAAAATTATGAATTTTCCTAAAATAGAATTTAAAAATACCCTAGTAAACTCATAACTATTTTCACCTAGTAGTAAGGATGCAATCCAAAAACAAATTATTGTTATAGCGGCTATATTTATTATTCCTGTAATTCTATGTGAAATAGATACTAAAGAAGATATGTGCCATCTGTAGATCTGAATATGTGGTGATAAAGGATTATTATTTTTCATTAAGATTATTTTTAATTAAAGTTTCTGCAATTTCAACAGCATTCAATGCCGCTCCTCTTAGTAAATTATCAGAAACAATCCATAGGTTTAATGAATTCTTGTTAGTTTTATCTTCTCTTATTCTTGAAATATAAGTTTCGTCTCTGCCTTCTACTTCAATTGGAGTGCTATATCCTCCATCTTCTCTTTTATCATAAACTTTACAGCCATCTGCTTTACTCAGAGTGTCTCTAACTTTTTCTAAAGAAAATGATTTTTCAAATTGAATATTTACTGACTCCGCATGAGAAACCATAACAGGAACTCTTACACATGTTGCTGTTAATTCTATTTTGTCACCAAGAATTTTTTTAGTTTCATTAGTCATTTTTAATTCTTCTTTAGTGTAACCATCATCTGCAAAAACATCGATGTGAGGAATGGCGTTAAAAGCAATTTGTTTAGTAAAATTTCTAGGTTTAATTTCTTTATTTTCTAGGGATAATTTAGTTTGTTCTATTAGTTCATCCATAGGGTTTTTGCCACCACCTGAAACAGACTGATATGTCGAAACAACTATTCGTACAATATTGAATAAGTCATGTAGCGGTTTAAGGACAATTACTAACTGAGCTGTTGAGCAATTAGGGTTAGCAATTATATTTTTTTTCATACTCTTAATTGCTTCTGGATTTACCTGTGGAACAATTAATGGCACATCAGGATCCATTCTAAAAAAACTAGAATTATCTATAACTATTGAGTGCTTTGCTGCTTTTAAAGCATATTGCTCTGAAATTTTTCCACCTGCTGCAAAGAAAGTAATTTTAATTTTTGAAAAATCAAATGTTTCAAGGTTAAAGACCTCATGCTCTTTGCCACTAAAATTTATTTTTTGACCAGCACTTCTTGGTGAGGCGACTAAAAATAGTTCCTTTATAGGAAATTTTTTTCTCTCTAGAACTTCGAGAATTTTTCTTCCAACGTTACCTGTGGCTCCTACAATTGCTATATTCATGATGTTATTAGGCTTTTATACTAGATGAAGGGTAAATCACAAACTTTTCCACTAAAAGTGTTATCATTTATTTGAATTTTAAAGGTTTGAGATACTTCCCAGTGGGACTTCTGGATCATTGCTATTCCAATAACCATTTGAAAATGAGGTGAATAACAAGATGACCTTAATTCGCCAATTATATTATTTTTCTCATCATATAAATTTTTTGATCCTGTGAGGCTAATTTCTTTTATATCAATTTTAATACCCATTAACTTCTTTTGGGCTCCTTTTGATTTAACTTCTTTTAATTTATCTTTTCCTAAAAAATTTATATCACTATCCAAACTAACATATTGATCAAAACCACATTCAAATGGATTATCACTGTTATCAAAATCATTTCCATAAGATAGTAATGCACTCTCAATTCTCTCTATTAAGTTTGGACACCCAGGTCCTACATTAAATTCTTTTCCAACTTCAAAAAGGTAGTCATATAATTTTTGTCCTGACTCTGTATTTTGAACATAAACTTCATATCCACCTTGCTTAGACCATCCTGACCTTGCTATTAAATGTTTAGTTCCATCAAAATCGAAATAATCAAATCCAAAGAATTTTAGTTCAGTAATTTTTTTTCCAAAGACTTTTTCCATTAATGCAAATGATTTCGGACCCTGTATTGCCATTATATCCACTACTGGTTCTATAATTTTAACATCAAATTTATGTCCAGATGCTAAACCTTTGGCAAAAAATATTACATCTGAGTCTGCTATTGATAGCCACCATCTATTTTCATCCAGCTTTAGAACAACTGGATCATTAACAAGGTTTCCATTTTCATCTATTATTGGACAATAATAACATCTCCCAATTTTAGATTTTGATAAATCTCTACATGTCATCAATTGTACTAATTCTGCAGAATCTTTTCCGGAAATCTCTACTTGTCTTTCTGCAGCAACATCCCATACTTGAACATGCTCTTTTAAATGTTTGTAACTATTTTCTATTGATCCAAAAGCAGCAGGTAACAACATGTGATTATAAATTGTATATGCTGTAACTCCCTGTTTCTCTATTCTTGAGGTATACGGAGTACTTCTTAGTCTTCTAGATTTTGCAATTGAAAAATTTGTCATTTTTTTAGAAATTCAGAGATCTTTTCTCTCATTTCAAAAGCTTTTTCAAACATAATCATATGCCCACAATCTTTTATTGTATGTATTTTTGAATTAGGAATAAGTTCAGCGAATTTCTTGCCTTTTTCAAGGCTAACCATCTTATCTAACTCACCAAAAATAAATAATGTAGGGCAATTAATTGACTTTAGAGCTTCAGATCCATTTTTATAATTATTACAAGCTACAAGATCAATAGCTAAAATTTCCCTAATATCTCTTGAAGAATTAATAATTTTTTTTACAGGATTGCCTCCAATAAATTTTTTAGAGTTCTCGTAACTCCATTTCATCATCAGTTTAATTGCTTGATTGTCTCCATCTTCAGCAAGATCAATTAAGTCTTGATTAACTGGCATTCTGTATGATCCACCAACAAATACTAAGTTTTTAACTTTTTTTGGGTATTTAAAAAAATATTCAAGTGCCTCCAAGCATCCTTGTGAGTGTCCAATTATTGTTATCTTAGAAATGTTAAGTTTATTAAAAACTTTTTCTAACCAATCAGAAATTTCCTCTATTGATCTCAAACTTTTACCTTCAGAATTTCCATGCCCTGGTAAATCAATTGCTAGAACATTATAGTTTTGATTTGATAAATATTGTTCTGTTAAAGACCAAACAATATGAGAAAGGCCACTTCCATGAAGTAAAACTATAGTATCTTTATCTTTATCTATACCTTGACCTGCATCTGAAACAAAAACTTTTTTATCATCTATTTCAAGAATCAACTTAGGTCCTTTAATTTTTTTCTAAGCTCAAATTTTTGTATTTTTCCAGTTGATGTCTTTGGTAACTCACAAAATATAACTTTTTTTGGAAGTTTAAATCCTGCTAAAGTTTCTCTACAGAAATCTATGATATCTTTTTCTTCTGCAGACTTATCCTTAATTAACTCAACAAAAGCACAAGGTGTTTCTCCCCACTTTTCATCTGGCTTAGCAACAACCGCAGCCAAAGATACCGATGGATGATTTGCTATTGCATTTTCTATTTCAATCGAAGAAATATTTTCACCACCTGAAATTATTATATCTTTAGATCTATCTTGAATTTTAATATATCCATCTGGATGCATAACCGCTAGATCTCCTGAGTGAAACCATCCACCAGCCATTGACTTTTCTGTTTCTTCTTTATCTTTATAATAACCCTTCATTACAATGTTTCCCCTAATCATAATTTCACCCATGGTTTTTCCATCTTTAGGAACTTGCTTCATAGTTTCAGGATTCATAACAACTGCACCTTCAGTATTAGGATATCTAACACCTTGTCTTGCTTTAATTTCATTTTTTTTATCTTTTTCTAAAGTATTCCAATCTTCGTTCCATGCACACTGCAACATATGACCATAAGTTTCGGTTAATCCATAAACATGCATCACTTCAAAGCCAAGGTTTTCCATTTTTTCAAAGATAATACTTGGTGGGGGTGCGCCCGCAGTTAAAACATTTACTTTTCTTTTTAAAGCTTTTTGATCCTCTTTTGGAGCATTAACAATCATATTTAATACTATTGGTGCTCCACCAAAATGGGTTACTTCATATTTATCAATTAATTCAAACATCTTTTTCACATCAATGTTTCTTAAACAAATTACCCTTGAATGCAGCATCGCCAGTGTCCAAGGATAGCACCAACCGTTACAATGAAACATTGGTACAACGCATAAAAAATTTAGTCTATTAGGCATGTTCCAAGCTGTTACACTTCCTGTTGCCATTAAATATGCACCCCTGTGATGATAAACTACTCCTTTTGGTTTTCCAGTTGTTCCAGATGTGTACCCTAATGAGATTGCCTCCCACTCATCTTTAGGCTTTTTCCATTCATAATTTTCATCACCTGTATTTAAGAAATTTTCATACTCATGTTCTCCTATTTTTTTGAAAGAACTTGTGTCTATGTCTTGGTCGTCAATATCAATAATTGTAATTTTATTTTTAACATTTTTTAAAGCTTTCTCGATTACATCATGAAATTGTCTATCTACAATTAAAACTTTTGCATCACTATGCTGTAAAATATAACTTATTGTATTTGGATCTAGTCTTGTATTAATTGCATTAATTACAGCTCCCACCATTGGTATTGAATAATGAGCTTCAAAAATTTCAGGGGTATTGAAAGCCATTATAGAAACTGTGTCTCCAGTTTTTACACCTAGCTTGTCTAATGCGCTAGCAAACTTAACACATCTTTTATAAACCTCTTTCCAAGTATAAGATCTACTTTCATAAACTAATGCTTCATAGTTTGGATATATATCTTTAGTCCTTTCTAAAAATGTTAAAGGAGATAGAGGAACATAGTTAGCCTTATTTTTATCTAAATCTGTATCGTAATGACTCATGTTAATTGAATTTAAAATTCATTATGTAATCACTTCCTGATGTGGCAGTTTTAAAATGACTTTCAGCTCTTGGTAAAACTCTTTTGAAATAAAAATTTGCAGTTTGTATTTTATCATTATAAAAAATTTTATTTTGTTCGTAATCTTTAAAACTTACCTCTAAAACTTTTATCCATGCATGAGCTATAGATACAAAGCCTAATGCTTTTAAATAGTCATTACATGCTGCACTTGCGTCATCTTTTGAGCTTTGTGTTTTTTCTTTAATCCAGGTAGTAAATTTAGATAAAATTTCTAAGTGTATTTTTAATTCTTCTATGAAGGGTTTTAATTTTTCATTTTCAATGTTGCAATCATTCTTGACCAATTCCAAATATTTATTAATTATATCACCATTTTTATTTACTAGTTTTCTAAAAACTAAATCTGCTGCTTGAACTGAATTTGTTCCTTCATATATTGGAGTAATTCTATTATCTCTATATAATTGCTCTATTCCTTGGTCTTTTGTATATCCATAACCACCATGAATCTGCATTGCATCACTGGTTATTTCCATACCCATATCTGTAAACATTGTTTTAACAACTGGTGTCATTAAGGAAACAAGGTCAGACGCCTCTTGTTTTACTTTTTCATCTGGGTGATAAAGGCTAACTTCTGTTTGTTGTGATAGCCAAAAACATAATGCTCTCTCTCCTTCAATAATAGATTTCATATTAAGCAGAGACTTTCTAATGTCTGCATGTTCAATGATATAGTCTGCTCCATTTTCAGATTTACTATAATTTGTTTTTCCTTGTTTTCGCTCTTGTGCATAGCTTAGTGAATTTTGATAAGCTATTTCAGAAATTCCTAGGCCTTGTATTCCAACAACTATCCTCTCTAGGTTCATCATAGTAAACATTGAGCTTAAACCCTTATTTTTTGGTCCAATCATATAACCAGTTGCGCCATCAAAATTTAAGACACAAGTTGCTGATCCTTTAATACCCATTTTACTTTCTATTGAACCTGTAGAAACTCCATTTCTTGAACCTATAGAGCTATCTTCATTAACTATAAATTTGGGAACTAAAAACAAACTAATACCTTTGGTTCCAACAGGAGAATCTGTGGCTCTTGCTATCACTAAGTGAATAATGTTTTCTGTAAGATCTTGGTCACCTGAGGTAATAAAAATTTTTTGACCACTGATTTTATAAGTTCCATCAGGTTGCTCTTCTGCTTTTGTTTTTAATAAACCTAAATCAGTTCCACACACTGGTTCTGTAAGACACATAGTGCCACTCCACTTACCTTCTACTATTTTTGGAAGATATTTATCTTTTATCACATCTGTTGCATGATGCTTTATACAATTATAAGCACCAATACTTAATTCACTATAAAGCTTAAATGATAGACTTGCAGAAGAAAGCATTTCATCAAAAAAAGCACTTACTGTTTTTGGCATTCCTTGACCTCCATATTTTGGGTCACAAGAAAGTGAAGTCCATCCATCCTCAATATATTTTGTATAAGCCTCCTTGTATCCAGGAGGTGTTCTAACTACTCCATTCTCTAAGACTGACGGATTTTCATCACCTGATTTTGCTAATGGTAAAATTAGATTCTCATTAATTTTAGCTGCTTCAACTAATATATCTTTTACTAATTCTGAGTTAACCTCTTTGTATTTTTCGATTTCATTATAATTTTTATTGTTTCTCAACTTATCAAAAAGAAACATCATATCTTCAACTGGTGCTGTGTAATTTGGCATTACTGAACTCTAGAATAAATTTTTAATTATTGCAATTTTGAAATTATTGCATCACCCATTACTGATGTTGATACTTCTTTCATACCTTCAGAAATTATATCTTTAGTTCTAAGACCATCATTTAAAACGTCTTGAACAGCTTTTTCTAAAGCATCAGCCTCATTATCTAGGTCTAATGAATATCTTAATGCCATTGCAAAACTTAAAATTGATGCAATCGGGTTTGCAATTCCTTGGCCAGCTATATCTGGTGCTGATCCATGAATAGGTTCATACATTGCTCTCATCTCTCCATCTTTATTTTTTGCACCTAGAGACGCTGAAGGTAATAGACCTAAAGATCCTGTTAACATTGAAGCTTGGTCAGAAAGCATGTCTCCAAACAAGTTATCGGTAACAATTACATCAAACTGCTTCGGATTTTTTAATAATTGCATTGCACAATTATCAGCAAGCATATGGCTTAATTCTACATCCTTATATTCTTTATCATGAAGCTCTTGAACCTCTTCTCTCCAAAGTTGTCCTGCCTCCATTACATTTGATTTTTCACATGATGTAACTTTATTTGATCTTTTTTTAGCTAAATCAAAGGCTACTTTTGCTACTCTAACTATCTCGCTAGTCGTATATGTATGAGTATTAACACCTTTTCTTTCACCATTTTCTATTGGTTTAATTCCTCTTGGCTCTCCAAAGTAAATTCCACCAGTTAATTCTCTAACTATCATTATATCTAAACCTGAAACAATTTCTGGTTTTAGAGTTGAGGCATCCACTAATTGTTCAAAGCAAATTGCTGGTCTTAGGTTTGCAAATAATTTTAATTCTTTTCTTAATTTTAATAATGCTCTTTCAGGTTTTTTTGAAAAATCTAAATTATCCCACTTAGGACCACCAACAGCTCCTAACATTACAACTTCACATTCTAATG
>CAJQRR010000034.1 GCA_905612385.1 uncultured Candidatus Pelagibacter sp. | reverse complement strand
AATATCAACTATTGCTGAAATGGGCTTTTGGCCTAGAGAAATTATTTTGTCTTTTAACCACTCTGGACTTTCAGTATTTTTTACCCCTTTGATTAAACAACTACCAAAGGATATACATGCTTGATTTTTTTCATTTTCAATTTTTACACTAATTGTTTGTTTATTTTTTTTATCAAGCTTTTTTTCTTTTTGATTTATTAATATTCCTGCACCTGCAGCAGCTAAATCTCTTGCTATCCCTCTTACACCCAAACAGTCCGCTCTATTTGGTGTAATAGAAATATCAATTACATTTAAATTTTTTTTTGGAAAGTAATTTTCTCCTATTTTTTTATTATATTTTTCTGGCAAAAGCTCTGTTATGCCATCACTTTCATTTGATAGATTAAGTTCAGATTCTGAACAAAGCATTCCATATGAGGTTACACCTCTTATTTTACTTACCACTAATTTCATTTGACTTTTTGGTACTACAGCACCGGGAGGAGCATAAATTGTTAATAAACCCTCTTTAGCATTTGGAGCTCCACAAACAACTTTTACTGGTTCACCTGAACCTATATCAACATCACATACTCTAAGTCTATCTGCATCAGGATGCTTTTCAGCCTTCAAAATTTTAGCAATTACAAATTCATCAAGCTCTCCTGATTGGCTGTCGACACTCTCTACTTCTAAACCAATATCTGTAAGCTTATCAATAATCTGATTTTCATTAAGCTTGGTATCTAAATGATCTTTAAGCCATGATATTGTAATCTTCATCGGCTTAAGCCTCTATAGTTTGTTGGGACATCTATAGGATCAAATCCAAAATGATTTAGCCATCTATAGTCGCAATCAAAAAAGGCTCTTAAATCATTAATGCCATATTTTAACATTGCAAGCCTGTCTATTCCTATTCCAAATGCATAACCTTGAAATTCATCAGGATTTACTTTAACATTTTTTAATACATTTGGATGAACCATTCCACAGCCTAAAACTTCTAGCCATTTATCACCTTCCCCAATTACTATTTTTCCATCTTTTATTTCATAACCAATATCAACTTCTGCAGATGGCTCTGTAAATGGGAAATGACTAGGTCTAAATCTCATTTTAATTTTATCAACTTCAAAAAACTCTTTAATAAAATAATTTAAACATCCTTTTAAATGCCCCATATTAATATTTTTATCGATATGTAATCCTTCAACTTGATGAAACATTGGAGTATGGGTTTGATCGCTATCAGATCTATATGTTCTACCAGGTGCTATTATTTTAAAAGGTGGTTTATCATTAAGCATTGTTCTAATTTGAACTGGAGAAGTATGTGTTCTTAATAATAGTTCTTTTGCATCATCTAGATAAAAAGTATCATGCATATCTCTTGCAGGATGGTTATCAGGTGTATTCAATGCAGTAAAATTATTATATTCATTCTCGATATCCGGTCCTTCTTCTACACTAAAACCAATTTCTGAAAAAATTGAAGAAACTTCATCTATGACTTGAGATACAGGGTGAATTTTTCCCTGAACAAAAGGTCTCTCTGGTAAAGTTATATCTATTTTTTCTTTTTCTAACTTTTTGTTAATCTCTTTTGTTTCAATATCATTAATTTTTGTAGTAATTAAATTTTCAAGTTCATTTTTGACTAAGTTTAAATCTGATGCAAATTTTTTTCTTTCATCTTCTGCTAATTTTCCAAGCTGTTTAAACTGTGAACTGATTAACCCAGTTTTACCAAATAGTTCTGTTTTAATTTGATTAACTTGATTTAAATCTAAATTATCTTTTAACTTTAAAAGAAAATTATCTTTTATTTTTTTAATATCAGACATATTGAGAGATTATTTCTTCACCGAAGAAAAACAATAGTGAAGATTAATTTAGTGCCGATTGAGCTTTTTGAACGATCGTTTTAAAGGCTTCTGGGCTATCGTATGCTATTTCAGCTAGTATTTTTCTATCTAACTTAATTCCACATTTAGTTAAGCCATTAATAAATTTAGAATAAGTTAATCCTTCAGATCTAACACCTGCATTAATCCTTTGTATCCATAAAGATTTGAATTCTCTTTTTTTAGTTCTACGGTCTCTATAAGCATATTGCATAGCTTTTTCCATGGCTTGCTTTGCAACTCTTATAGTATTTTTTCTTCTGCCCCATTGACCTTTGACAGCTTTTAAAACTTTTTTATGTTTAGCGTGACTTGTTACACCTCTTTTTACTCTAGCCATTTTATCCTCTTAAACTGTAAGGCATGTATGATTTAACTATTTTGCCGTCTTGTTTTGACATAGCAGTTGTGCCTCTTAATTTTCTGATTTGTGAATTTGTTCTTTTAATCATGCCGTGTCTCTTTCCAGCCTGAGCCATCATAACCTTGCCTGTAGCTGAGATCTTAAATCTTTTCTTTGCTGAACTTTTAGTTTTTAATTTTGGCATAATTCTGCGGACTTATACAAATATTGGAATAGATTTACAACCTCTATTAAGCCTTATAAAGGCTGAATAACCATGATCATTTGCTTCCCATCAAACTTTGGGTGTAGTTCAACTTTACCAATATCTTGCATATCGACTTTTATTTTGTCCATCAACTCTCTACCTAGGTGGGAGTGTTGTAATTCCCTACCTTTGAATCTTATGGTAAATTTTACTTTGTCACCTTTTCCAATAAATTTTTTAGCATTTTTAACTTTAAAATCATAGTCATGTGTTTCTGTAACTGGTCTCATTTTTATTTCTTTTAATAAAACTATTTTTTGTTTCTTTTTTGCAACATTTGCTTTTTTTTGAGCATCATACTTAAATTTACCCATATCAATGATTTTACATACGGGTGGTTTTGCATTAGGAGCTATCTCAATTAGATCTAAACCTTGCTCTTTAGCCATCGATATGGCTTCATTAGTATTTAATATTCCTATATTATCACCATCACTTCCAATAACCTGGACCTCTGGTGCGGTGATCCTATTGTTAGACTTAGGCCCTCTATCTTTGGTTCTTCTTTGAAAGTAATTTCCTTTAAAATCTGCCACTTAGTTTGAGGGTGCTTTGTTTAAAGCTGAGAATTTCTTTAAGAATAAGTTTAGTTCCATATTTTCTTGTTTGTTAGTATCTAATCTTCTAATCGTTACAGAGTTACTGTCAACTTCTTTTTTACCACAAATTAACAAAAGTGGTATCTTGGATAAAGAATGTTCTCTAATTTTATAATTTAAATTATGATTTTTTAAATCAACTTCAGAATTAATGCCTGTATTATTAATTTTTTTGTTAACCTCTTTTGCATAAGCATCAAACTCTTCTGAAATAGGGATTACAACTACCTGCAAAGGAGCAATCCAAAATGGAAATTTTCCTGCATAGTTTTCTATAAGTATTCCTATAAATCTTTCTAGTGAACCAAATAATGCTCTATGAAGCATTACTGGAACTTTTTTAGTTCCATCACTGTCAACAAAGGATGCTTCTAATCTTCCCGGTAAATTTAAGTCTACTTGTAAAGTTCCACATTGCCAATCTCTGCCAATTGCATCTCTTAAAACAAATTCAATTTTTGGACCATAAAAGGCCCCTTCACCTTTGTTAATTGTATATTCAAGTTTTGAAGCTTTAACGGCATCTAACAAAGCTTTTTCAGCTTTGTCCCAAACATTATCATCACCAACTCTTAAATCTGGTCTATCTGAATATTTTAGTATTACATTTTCAAAACCAAGATCTTTATAAATATCTAAAATTAAATTCGTAACAATTAAACACTCTTCCGTAATTTGATCTTCTGTACAAAAAATATGAGCATCATCTTGAGTAAATGCTCTAACTCTTAACAATCCATGTAATGCTCCTGAAGGCTCATACCTATGCACTTTTCCAAACTCTGAAATTCTTAGTGGAAGATCTCTATAACTTTTTAAACCTTGATTAAATACCTGAACATGTCCTGGACAATTCATTGGTTTAATTGCAAATATTTTTTCATCAGGTGTTTTGGAGGTATACATATGCTCACCATATTTTTCCCAATGACCAGACTTCTCCCATAGGGCTCTATCTAAAATTTCAGGAGTATTTACTTCTTTGTAGCCTGCTTTATTTTGTCTGTCTCTCATATAAGCAACTAACTTTTGAAATAGTTTCCAGCCCTTTTCATGCCAAAAAACTGATCCTGGACTTTCTTCTCTAAAATGAAATAAATCCATTTCTTTACCAAGTTTTCTATGATCTCTTTTTTCTGCTTCTTCTATTCTTTTTAAATAATCATCTAGTTCTTTTTGTGATGGCCAGCACGTTCCATAGATTCTTTGTAGCATTTCATTGTTAGAATCACCTCTCCAATAAGCACCAGCAACTTTTGTAAGTTTAAAGTGCTTACCAATCTTGCCTGTAGATAGTAAGTGAGGTCCTCGGCAAAGATCGTACCATTTACCATGATAATAAATTGAAACTTCATTTCCTTCAGGAATCATATCTACAAGTTCAACTTTATATTTTTCACCTAATTTACTATAGTGATCCTTAGTTTTGTCTCTTTCCCAAACTTCTCTACGAGTGATTTCATCTTTTTCTACAATTTCCTTCATTGCTATTTCTATTTTTTCCAAATCCTTTGGTGTAAAGGGATCCTCTCTGTAAAAATCATAATAAAACCCATCTTTGATTGCTGGACCAATAGCTAATTTGGTTCCAGGGAATATTTTTTGAACCGCCATTGCCATAATGTGCGTAGTATCATGTCTAATTGCATCAAGTCCTTCTTGATCTCTAGATGTAAAAATTTTTATTGAACAGTCTTTTTCAATAATAGAAAATAAATCCTTTAGTTCTCCATCAATGCTCATAATCAAAGCTTGCTTTGATAAAGATTTACTAATCTTTTCCGCAACCTCTAACCCTGTTACTTTGTTTGGAAATTCAATACTGTTTCCATCTGGTAATGTAATTAACGGCATTTAATTTAATAATTTTTTGTACTCTGAATATGTAGAAAAACACATTTTTTCAACATTAAACTTTTTAATTATATTTTTTCTACCTTCTATACCAATAGATCTCAATCTAGATTCATCTAATTGTAAGACTTCTACTATTTTTTTGCTCAAAGCTTCCGCATTACCAGACTGAAATAAAAAACCCGTCATATTATCAACAATAGTTTCATTAGATCCCCCAATATCACTTGCTATTATTGGTTTTTCCATTGATTGAGCTTCAACTGCTATTCTTCCAAAAGCTTCTGGCTCTACTGAGGCTGAAACAACAATATCTGATATTTTATAGGCTAGTGGCATATCTTTACAATGTTCTATAAATTTTAACTGACTAGTTAATCTATATTGTTCAACCAATCTTTTAATTTTTTTTGTATAAATATCTCTTCCTTGATCACTACCCAAAATAACAGCATTGAAAGATTCGTATCCTAATTCTTTATTAACAAGATTTAATGCTTCAATAAATGTCTCTTGTCCTTTCCATGAGGTTAAACGGCCAGGCATCAAAATCATTTTTTTATTTTTATCAACCTCCCAATCTAAAATAAGTCTGTTTTCTTCACTATCTAAGGTTGTTGATGAATCAAAATAATCAACATTAATACCTCTAAAAATCACTAAAAATTTTTTTTTTAAATTTAAATATTTTGGATAATTTTGATTAATATGTGAAAAAATAAAATTTGATCCAGCTATTATTAAATCTGATCTAACCATTACTGAATTGTAAAATTTTTTAAATGGATTTTTAAAATTATAAGTTCCATGAAAAGTTGTAACAAACCTTCTTCTTGTAATTTTTGTTGCGATCAAACAAGACCAAGCGGGAGCGCGACTTCTTGCATGAACGATAGATATATTATTTAGCAAAATAATAAAAATCAATGCTATTGAATTAAAGAACATTAAAAATGGATTTTTACTGTGGACTGGAAGTTTTATTAATTTTACTTTTTTTCTATCAATAAATTTTAATAATTCTCCTCCACTAGTCACTATATAAGAACTACAATTATTTTCTGGTAAATAGTGTGCAAGATCATAACAGCCTGTTTCTGCACCTCCATATCCAAGTTTAGGAATTACTTGCAATACTTTTAATTCTGAAGACATTTGATAGAACTATATATTAAGAATTAATTCTAATAAACTCATATGAATAAATTTAAATACATTAGGGTCCTTAATAACAAGGAAATAAGATACTTAAGTAAAGAATATAAGGATAATCTCTATATTGTTTTTTTACATGGTTTTATGTCAAGTATTGAAGGTGAAAAACCTCAGGCCATATTAAAATTTGCTAAAAAAAATAAACTTGGCTTTCTTGCTCTCGAATATTCTGGTCATGGAAAGTCCTCAGGAAAATTTACCAAGGGAAATATCACTCAATGGTCAAAAGAAGTTGAAACAGTAATTAAAAAAATAGTTAAAAAAAATAAATTTATCTTAGTTGGCTCGAGTATGGGTGCATGGCTCTCCTTAAATCAATTTAAATATTTTAAAGATCAAATTAAAGGTTTTTTAGGA
>CAJQRR010000033.1 GCA_905612385.1 uncultured Candidatus Pelagibacter sp. | reverse complement strand
TTATTCTTGTGTTAAAGCTTGCCCTAATCACGCAATTGATGTTCGTGGTTATGCAGACTTTGCTCCCATGGGTCATAGCGTTAGAGTTAGACGTGAAGAGGAAAAAGGAACAATCTCTTGGAAAATTAAATTTAGAAATGGAACAACTAAAGATTTTGTTTCTCCAATTACAACAAAACCATGGGGAAAATTTATTCCAAAATTAGCAGAAGGTGAAAAACCTGATGAAGGTGAGATTAATTCTCAAATGCTTTATACCGAACCTAATGGTTTAAACATTGATGGTAAATTGCCATCTGTACCAAAAGATACATTTAAAAAGGGAGTTTACTACTAGTGGCTAAACATAAAACACATTACGAGGATTGTGATGTGCTAGTTGTTGGTGGTGGAATGGCAGGAACTGGTGCTACTTTTGAGGCTAGGCACTGGGGAAGAGATATGAAAATCATTTGTGTTGAGAAAGCCAATATAGACAGAAGTGGAGCAGTTGCCCAAGGTCTATACGCAATTAACTGTTACATGGGTATGCAATGGGGTGAAAATCAACCTGAAGATCATGTAAGATACGCTCGTAACGATCTAATGGGAATGGTTAGAGAAGATTTAGGTTATGATATGGCTCGTCACGTTGACTCAACAGTTCATATGTTTGATGAATGGGGTTTACCAATGATGAAAAATGAAAAAACTGGTCGTTACCTTAGAGAAGGTAAATGGCAGATTATGATTCATGGAGAGAGTTATAAGCCAATCGTTGCAGAAGCTGCAAAAAAATCAGCTGACAAAATTTATAATAGAATAATGATTACTCATCTTTTAATGGATGAAGCTCAAGAAAATAGAGTTGGTGGAGCTGTTGGTTTTAATATGAGAACTGGTGACTATCATGTATTTAGAGCAAAAACAGTCATTGTTGCTGCAGGTGGAGCATCTCATATTTTCAAACCAAGAGCCGTTGGTGAAGGAATGGGAAGAACTTGGTATGCACCTTGGAGTAACGGTTCTGCTTATGCATTACCTATTGCTGTTGGAGCTAAAATGACACAAATGGAAAATAGAATTGTATTATGTAGATTTAAAGATGGTTATGGTCCTGTTGGAGCATATTTTTTGCATCTTAAAACCTATACTCAAAATGCAAATGGAGAAAATTATGAGAAGAAATGGTATGATCAAACTAAAGAATTAGTTGGTGAATATATTGATCATCACCCAACTCCTACTTGTTTGAGAAATCATGCATTTATCCAAGAAACTATTGCCGGTGGTGGGCCAATTCACATGGTTACTACTGAAGCCTTTCAAGATCCACATTTAGAAACAGTTGGCTGGGAAAATTTCTTAGGCATGACCGTTGGACAAGCTGTTGTTTGGGCTTCTCAAAATATTGACCCCAAATATACAAATCCTGAATTAACTACATCTGAGCCATATGTTATGGGCTCTCATGCAACATGTTCTGGAGCTTGGGTTAGTGGTCCTGAAGATTTATCTCCACCAGAATATTTCTGGGGTTATAATAGAATGTTAACTATTGATGGTCTTTTTGGTGCAGGTGATACTGTAGGTGGAAGTGCTCATAAGTTTTCATCTGGATCATTTACAGAAGGTCGTTTAGCTGCAAAAGCTGCTGTTAAGTATATCAATGATAAAAAAGCAGAAGGTATTAAAGTTACAGATAAGCAATGTGAAGACTTTAAAGTTGCTATATTTAAACCGCTTGAGACGTATCAAGTAGCTCAAAACGAAATTACTGGTGGAACAGTTTCACCTAGTTATATTTCTCCAATTCAAGGACTTCAACGTTTGCAGAGAATTATGGATGAGTATGTTGGCGGAATTGCCACTAACTACATGACAAATGGTAATATGCTTAAAAGAGGCTTAGAACTTTTAGCTTGGTTGGAAGAGGATCTAGAGAAGGTTGGAGCAGAAGACTTACACCAACTTATGAGAGCATGGGAATTAAAGCATAGAGCTTTAACTTCTCAGTGTGTAACAGAACATACAATGTTCCGTGAAGAAACTCGTTGGCCTGGTTATTACTATAGAGGCGATCATATGAAATTGGATGATGATAATTGGCACTGCTTAACAGTTTCAAGACGTGATCCAAAAACTGGTAAATTTTCACTAGAGAAGGTGCCGGTTTATCATATAGTTGACGAGAACGAGAAGAAAAAAGCTTCCTAAAACAGCTATACTTAAATTATGAATCTTTTAGAGAAATCTGATGATGAGATTATAGCAATTGCTAAACCTATTTGGGACAATC
Organism: uncultured Candidatus Pelagibacter sp.; assembly: GCA_905612385.1. The sequence goes on along the minus strand of CAJQRR010000033.1, from coordinate 1,509 downwards.
TTGTGAAAACTTCAAATATGAAAGATTATGGTGGTTTTACTAAAGACTTTGGAACTCAAATGTTATTTGGAGCTAATGAAGTAGAATTAGGTAAGCAGTGGGCTAATAACAAACTATTAACTAGTTTATCAGATGACTACAAAGCTTTTGGATGTTTAAGACGAGGTTTGAATATCACTGTGTTATTTAAACAAAAGAGTAAAGAAATCGAAGGGGAGTTTCTTGGAAGATTAGTTCTTGGAGTCGAAGGAGAGGAAGTCAAAGTCTTTGGAGCAACTATCTATTAAGCTCTTAAAATTAAAATAAAGTTTGACAAATATTAGCTTGGTGTTAATCAAGATTTAAAATGCCAAATTTAATTAAAAATATTCCAAATCAAATCTTAAAAAACAAGTTAAAAACAGGAATATTTTTTGGATTAACTGCCTATTGGGGCGTCCTAATAGTGGGCACATTCATTACTTTTTAATTGAGATTAGTTAGTTACTTTAATTTAATCTACTTATTGACAATAATAATTTTGAGGAATAGTTAGTTAGTATCTAATTTATTAAGAGTAAAGGTTAAAATTTATGGAAGTTTTTCTTCCAATTGCAGAAGTCTCAGTAAACATAGTAGCAATTTTTTCTTTAAGTGGAATTGTTGGAATTCTTTCAGGTCTTTTTGGAGTAGGAGGTGGTTTTTTAATGACGCCTTTTTTAATTTTCTTAGGTGTACCTCCAACTTATGCGGTTGCTAATGAAGCAAATAATATTCTTGCAACATCGGTCTCAGGTTCCACAACACACTATTTAAAAAATACTCTTGATTATAAGATGGGCTTAATGATTGTAGTGGGAGGTGTTTTTGGAACATTTCTTGGAATCTGGACCTTTACTTATTTCAAAGGTATTGGAAAAATTGATATTGTTATTTCATTAGCCTATATGTACATCTTAGCTATTATTGGAACAGCAATGTTAGTTGAAGGTCTTGGAGAAATAGACAAAGCCAGAAAAAAAATATTGATTAAAAAAAAATTACATGTTCATTATTGGATACATGGCCTTCCACTAAGAATGCGTTTTCAAAAATCCAAACTATACGAAAGTGCATTTACCCCGATCATTATTGGTTTAATAGTTGGTTTCATTGCAGCTATAATGGGGATAGGAGGGGCATTTATTTTAGTCCCTGCAATGATTTATATTATTGGAATGCCAACTAGATTAATCCCTGGAACATCATTATTTGTAACTATTTTTGTAAGTGTGATTGTAACTTTCTTGCATGCGTTTAATTATGGTTCTATTGATTTAATTTTAGTATTTATGCTAGTAACTGGATCTATTATTGGAGTTCAGTGTGGTCAAAAATTAGGTGAGTCTATTGATGGTGCTGGTTTAAAAACTCTTTTAGCAGTTCTACTATTGTTAGTCGGGATTGCTATTGCATATGATACTTTTTTTGTAGAAAAGATTACTAATGAAATTGTTAAAATTGATGTCAATAAACTAAACCCTTTATCAA
>CAJQRR010000032.1 GCA_905612385.1 uncultured Candidatus Pelagibacter sp. | reverse complement strand
ATTTCATCATTATTTATAAAATAACCATCTGGCTTTTCAGTTTGAAAAGGTGCTTGAGATAGATAATAAAGTCCTAAAATCATATCCTGACTTGGTACAATAATAGGTTTTCCATTTGAGGGACTTAAAATATTATTTGTTGATAGCATTAAAATTCTTGCTTCTAATTGTGCTTCTAAACTTAACGGAACGTGTACTGCCATTTGATCACCGTCAAAGTCAGCATTGAATGCAGCACAACATAAAGGGTGTAGTTCAATAGCATCACCTTCAATTAATTTAGGTTCAAAGGCTTGAACCCCAAGTCTGTGAAGCGTTGGTGCACGGTTTAATAAAACTGGGTGTTCTCTTACAATAAGTTCTAACGCATCCCAAACAGCGTTAGTTTCTTTTTCTACTAATTTTTTTGCTTGTTTAATTGTAGAAGCTAATCCTAATTTATTTAATCTAGCATACAAAAATGGTTTGAATAATTCTAAAGCCATTTTCTTAGGCAAGCCACACTCATGAAGTTTAAGGTCCGGCCCTACAACAATTACAGATCTTCCTGAATAATCTACTCTTTTTCCTAATAAGTTTTGTCTAAATCTACCTTGCTTACCTTTAAGCATCTCTGCTAAAGATTTAAGTGGACGTTTACCAGTTCCAGTAATTACTCTACCTCTTCTACCATTATCAAATAAAGCATCAACCGATTCTTGAAGCATTCTTTTTTCATTTCTAACAATAATATCTGGAGCTTTAAGATCCATTAATCTTTTTAAACGGTTATTTCTGTTTATGACTCTTCTATAAAGATCATTTAAATCAGATGTAGCAAATCTTCCACCATCTAATGGAACTAATGGTCTTAGCTCAGGTGGAATTACAGGTATAACAGTTAAAATCATCCATTCAGGTTTCTGGCCTGTTTCAATAAAAGACTCTATTAACTTTAGTCTTTTGATAGATCTTTCCTCGTTAACTTTTGATTTAGTTTCTTTAATAGTGTTAATTAAAAGTTTTCTTTCTAGCTCAAGATCCATTGCTTTTAAAATATTAAGTATGGCTTCAGCTCCAATCCCTGCTTCAAATGACTCTTCACCAAATTCATCTTGGTATTTTGCAAGCTCTTCTTCATTGAGTAGTTGGTTTTTTTGTAAAGTAGTCATACCAGGCTCAATAACTATGAAGTTTTCGAAATAAAGAACTCTTTCAACTTCTTTTAGCTTCATGTCAACGGCTAATGAAATTCTACTAGGTAATGATTTTAAAAACCAAATGTGTGCAACAGGAGTAGCGAGATTTATATGACCCATTCTCTCTCTTCTTACGTTTGATTTTGTTACCTCAACTCCACATTTTTCACAAATAATTCCTCTAAACTTCATACGTTTGTATTTCCCACACAAACATTCGTAATCTTTTATTGGGCCAAAAATTCTTGCACAAAACAAGCCATCTTTTTCAGGTCTAAAAGTTCTATAATTTATAGTTTCAGGTTTTTTAATTTCACCGTAAGTCCAAGATTTAATTTTTTCGGGACTGGCTAGTGTAATTTTAATACTACTAAAATTTTGAGCTTCTGAAACTTCACTATTTTTAAATAAATCAGTTAATTCTTTTTTCATATTTAATTTAATTCTATATTTAGTGCTAATGATTTAATTTCTTTAACTAATACGTTAAATGATTCAGGTATTCCAGATTCAAAATTCTCTTCACCTTTAACTATAGTTTCGTAAACTTTAACTCTTCCAGCAACGTCATCTGATTTAACAGTTAGAATTTCTTGTAAAGTATAAGAGGCACCGTACGCTTCAAGTGCCCAAACTTCCATTTCACCAAATCTTTGTCCACCTAATTGAGCTTTACCACCCAAGGGTTGTTGAGTAACAAGACTGTATGGTCCGGTAGATCTTGCATGAATTTTATCTTCAACAAGGTGGTGAAGTTTTAACATATAAATAATTCCAACAGTTACTGGTCTATCAAACATTTCACCAGTTCTTCCATCCCACAAATTAGTCTGTCCAGATGTTGGAAGCTTAGCTAACTCAAGCATTTCAGAAACATCTTTTTCTTTTGCACCATCAAATACTGGAGTTGAAATGGCTATACCGTTTTGTAAATTTTCACATAAATCAGCAAATTCAGTTTTATTTAATTTATCAATACCACCGTCAAAAACTTCTTTTCCATATACCGAGGTTAAAAAGGATGAAATTTTTTGAGTTTTTTCAAATTTTTTATTATTTTCATTTACTAATCTTTTAACTTCTTCACCAAATTCTTTACAGGCCCAACCTAGGTGAGTTTCTAAAATTTGCCCAACATTCATACGACTTGGAACTCCTAATGGGTTTAATACAATGTCAACAGCTCTTCCATCCTCTCTATAAGGCATGTCTTCAACTGGAACAATTTTACTAACTACACCTTTATTACCATGTCTTCCTGACATTTTATCGCCAGGTCTTAATCTTCTTTTAATTGCAACAAAGACTTTCACCATTTTCATAACACTTGGCAATAAGTCATCACCACTTCTAATTTTAAGAACTTTATCTTCAAATCTTTCTAAAATATCTTGCTTAGCTGTATTGTATTGATCTTTTAATTGAGCGACAGTTGCTTCGTCGTTAACGTTACCAACGGTAATTTTAAAGAGATCATTAATGCTAATTTTGTTTATAGTTTCTAAGTCAAGTTTAGTTCCAATTTCTAAATCTTTAATTTTTTTAGTTAGTGATGTACCAGAAAGAATTTGGTTTGCTCTCTGTTTAATACTTCTTTCTAAAATTTCTTCTTCAACAATTTTATCTTGTTGAACAGTTTCAATTTCTGCTCTTTCAATTGTTATAGATCTTTCATCTTTTTCAATTCCATGTCTATTAAAAACTCTAACATCAACAATTGTTCCGCTACTACCTCTGGACATTTTTAACGATGTATCAGTAACATCAATTGCTTTTTCTCCAAAAATTGATCTTAATAATTTTTCTTCAGGTCCTGATGCGGAGTCACCTTTTGGTGTAACCTTACCAACAAGAATATCACCAGCTTTAACTTCAGCACCAATATAAACAATACCTGATTCATCAAGGTTTTTTAATGCTTCTTCATTAACATTTGGAATATCTCTAGTAATTTCTTCTTCACCTAACTTCGTATCTCTAGCCATAACTTCATATTCAACAATGTGGACAGAAGTAAATACATCATCAGTTACACATCTTTCTGAGATTAAAATAGAATCTTCAAAATTGTAACCCTGCCATGGCATAAATGCTACAGTTACATTTTTCCCAAGCGCCAACTCACCCAATTTAGTTGATGGACCGTCAGCAATTATATCACCTGATTTAACTTTATCACCAACTCTAACTAATGGTTTTTGGTTAATACAAGTATTTTGGTTTGATCTTTTAAATTTTTGTAAGTTGTAAATATCCACACCAGATTTGGTAAAATCTGTTTCCTCAGTAGCTTTAATAACAATTCTTTTACCATCAATTTTATCAACTGTACCATCACGGTTAGCAACAATAGTAACGCCAGAATCAAGAGCAACATCACTTTCAATACCAGTTCCAACTAATGGAGATTCTGGTTTTAATAAAGGTACAGCCTGTCTCATCATGTTAGATCCCATAAGAGCTCTGTTTGCATCATCATTTTCTAAGAAGGGAATTAAAGATGCAGCAACAGAAACTAATTGTTTTGGAGATACATCGATATAATCAATATTATTTGGATTTGATAAAACAAAGTTTAGATTTTGTCTGCAAGGAACAAGCTCCTCTAGAATCTTTCCATTTTTATCAATCTTGGCATTAGCTTGTGCAATTGTATATTTTGTTTCTTCCATTGCTGATAAATATTCAACTTTATCCTCAACAATTCCGTTTTTAACTTTTTTATATGGACTTTCGATGAAACCATATTTATTAATTTTTGCGTATGTTGATAAGCTATTAATCAATCCAATATTTGGTCCCTCTGGTGTTTCGATCGGGCAAATTCTACCATAGTGAGTTGGGTGAACGTCACGCACTTCAAACCCAGCTCTTTCTCTAGTTAAACCACCCGGCCCAAGTGCAGAAACTCTTCTTTTGTGAGTTATTTCAGATAAAGGATTTGTTTGATCCATAAATTGCGAAAGTTGTGAACTAACAAAAAAATCTTTTAAAGATACAGTTAAGGGTTTTGCATTTATTAAATCCTGAGGCATGGCAGATTCTATATCGAGAGTAGTCATTTTTTCCTTAATAGCTCTTTCCATTCTATAGACGCCAATACGCGCTTGATTTTCTACAAGTTCTCCAACAGATCTAACTCTTCTATTTCCTAAATGATCAATATCATCAACCTCATCTTTACCGTCTCTTAATTCTAACATTTTATGAACAATAGCTACAATATCATCATTTCTTAAAATTGTAATTTTGTCTGAACATTCTAAATTCAATCTAGAATTCATTTTAACTCTACCAACGTCAGATAAATCATATCTGTCAGAGCTGAAAAATAAATTATTAAAAATTTGTGTGGCAATTTCTACAGTTGGTGGTTCACCAGGTCTTAAAACTTTATAAATTTCTGTAATAGCATCATTTTTACTATTATTTTTATCATTTAATAAAGTTGTTAATAAATAAGCACCTCTATTAATTGTATTTGTAATTGAAATTTCAATTGAAGTTATATTAGCTTCTAAAATTTGTTTAATAATTGTGTCGTTTAACTCGGTACCTATCCCAAATATACCTTCTTCTTCATCATCACTCACCTTAACCTCTCTATGTAAATATTTTCCATAAAGGGATTCTTGCGAAACTAAGATATCTTTTAGTCCATCACTGGCAAGTTTTTTTGCTGTTAAAAAATTAATCTTATCTCCTAACTTGATAACTATATTTCCAGTTTTAGCATCAATAACCTCTTCGGAGAAATTTTTAGCTTTATAATTTTCTGGATTAAATTTTGTTTTCCATTTTCCATTTTTAGCTTCAAAAGAATAGGTTTCTTTTCCATAAAATTCATCTGCTATATCAGGTTTAGTAAACCCTAAGGCCATTAGTAAAGTTGATACAAATATTTTTTTCTTTCTATCAATTTTGAAATACAAAAAATCTTTAACATCATATTCTAAATCCAACCATGAGCCTCT
>CAJQRR010000031.1 GCA_905612385.1 uncultured Candidatus Pelagibacter sp. | reverse complement strand
GAAGATCCTTTTCATTTAATGTAAAAATTATATTTAAGAAATAGTTTTACAAATCATTAAGTTAAGTGTAATTTATCCATAGCCGGTTTGATCCATATTGCAGGCATTAGCTGCTAAAAAGGAAATCATTAAGATAATTGGTAAGGGTAGTTGGACTATATTGTGCACCTGGCATAAAGCTAAAGCACTAAAAAAGTAAGGAGCAAAGATGGATATAAATTTTTTCAAAGAAACAAGAGTTCTAGATGGGGGAATGGGTCAGGAATTATTAGCAAGGGGCGTAGAGGCGAAAGGAACTCTTTGGAGTGCTAACGCATTATTGCAAGAAAAATATCATCAACTTTTGCTTGATACGCATCTAGATTTTATAAATTCTGGAGCTGAAATAATTGTAACAACAACATTTACCACAAGAAGGATGAGATTAAGAGACAATGGTGTTGAGGATAAATTTGAATATTTAAACACAAAAGCTGGTGAAATAGCTAAAAAAGCAAAAGATTTAAATCCACATGTTTTAGTTGCCGGAGGATTGCCTCCTCAATATTTAACCTATGAAGCAGACACAAGATCTGATGATGTAATTAAAGAAAATTTTTATGATCAGGCAAAATTACTTAATCCATTTATTGATTTTTTTTATTTTGATGTATTAAGTAGCGTAAGAGAGTTTAAGTTAGTAATAGAAGCTATAGAAAGCTTTAATAAACCATACTTAATTGGAGCTCATATATCAGAAGGTGTGAAATTACCAAGTGGTGAAAATATTTCTGAAATTATCACAACAATAAATCATAAAAATTTACTTGGAATAATACTTTCTTGTGTATCACCAGAAAACTACGAACTAAATATCACTGAATTAAAAAGTTTAGGTGTTCCGTTTGGTTTTAAACTTAATGGATTCATGACAACAAATCCTGACAAAGGTTACACTGATAATTTTAATAAGAGTAAAACTGGAAACCCAAATGAATTTTTGGGTCACAGGAAGGATTTGATACCAGAAAAAATGGCTTCAATCGCAAAGAAATTTCAAGAAGCTGGTGCCACTATTTTAGGGGGTTGTTGTGAAACTAGACCAGCACATATCAGAGAGATCGCTAAACTTAAGTAATTTTTTTATTTCCTGCTTTTTTTACAAAATAAAGCCCAACTAGAACTGCTAACAATGAAGTTAAAACTTTATCAGTAATTAATTCATCTAAAAATATATAACTTAATATAATTCCAAAAATAGGTATTAAATAAGAAACTTGAGACTGAAATATTAGTCCATTGTTCTTTAAAATTCTAAATCTAAGCAACCAAGCTAACCCTGTAGATACAAGCCCCAGATAAACAACTGAAATACTTGATTCTATTGATGGGATTGTTTGCCAAGGTTTTTCTATAAAAGAAACCAATGGTATCAAAATTATTATAGCCCAGATTAATATAGATCCAGTTACATTTTCATTTTTTTTATCACTGATTTTAAGAGTTAAAACTCCACCTATGACATAACAAGTTGATCCAAGTAAAATCATTAATGCAGAGAAAAAATTATTATCATTAATTAAAAAATTGTCAGAGAATAAATAGATAATTCCTGAAAATCCTATCAATATTCCAAATGTTTTGATAAAGTCAAATTTTTCATTTTTAGTAAAAAAATGTCCTAACACAGTTGAGCTTAATGGTGTTGTTGACATTAATATTGCTGCTAAATTACTTTGAACCGATTTTACACCATAGGCAATTAAAAAAAATGGTAGTACCAAATTTACAAATCCAATTATAGCAAACCAATACCAATCTTTTGAAAAAGCTTCTATTTTAATTTTTTTATAAAAACATAATAATAGTACTGGAATTGATCCAAAAAAAACTCTTAAGAAAGCAATTGTAATAGGACCAAAGGATTCTGTTGCAATTTTTATATTAAAAAAAGCTGAAGCCCATATTAAAGATAAAATTACTAATAAAGTATAATCAATTAATTTAGGCTGTCTCATTCAATTATATCTTCAACTTTTCCATTTGTAATTTTTTGAATATTTTTAAAATTAATCTTAAAAACGCAGTTTGGATGTCCCGCTGCAGCAAACAGTTCATTAAACCTTTTTAAGGAATTGTCTATTATAATTTCGATTTTTTCTAAATGGCCAATTGGGGATACACCACCTATTGTATATCCAGTTTGAGTTTTAACTTGTTCTGGAGATGCCATTGAAATATCCTTTTCATCTTTAATCTTTTTTAATTTATTTAATGAGCATCTCTTGTCACCTGCCACTAAACACAAGGTAAAATTATCCCCAGTTTTAAATAATAAACTCTTAACTATTGCACCCACATCACAACCTAAAGCTATTGCTGCATCTTTTGCTGTTCTGGCTGAATTCTCCAGTACGATAACTTCCAAGGATTGGTCAAAACCTTTAAGAAATTTTTCCGCTCTTTTAACTGGTTCTTTGTCTAATAAGCTCATATTTCAACTAACAATTGATTGCTAATTTAGCAAATAATGTTGTAATTCATATGTAAAAAACGCATAGGTGATATTTATTAATCAAGCAATATTGTTTGAAAAAGATTTGTTAATAATAAGCTACAAAATTTAAAAAGAGAGGAACTATGATAGCTAGCAATGTATTAAAATTTATTAAAGATAAAGAAGTTGAATTTATTGATTTAAGATTTACTGATCCTAGAGGAAAACTTCAACATTTAACTATGGACCATACGATTGTTGATGAAGAAATGCTTAATGAGGGTGTATTTTTTGATGGTTCATCTATAGCTGGTTGGAAAGCTATCAACGAGTCAGACATGATTTTAAAGCCAGATACTTCAAGACTTGTTATGGATCCTTTTACTTCTCATAACACTTTGATACTTTTTTGTGATATTTTGGATGCAGTTAAAAGATCTCCTTACGAAAGAGACCCAAGAGGAACAGCTAAAAAAGCAGAAGAATATTTAAAAAAATCTGGTGTTGGTGACAAAGCATTTTTTGGTCCTGAACCAGAATTTTTTGTTTTTGACGATGTTAGAATTAATAATGATCCAAATAATACTGGTTTTATAATAGACAGCAAAGAAGGTCCTTATAATTCTGGGACTGCATATGCTAATGGAAATATGGGTCATAGACCTCCAGTTAAAGGTGGATATTTTCCAGTACCTCCAGTTGATAGTGAACAAGATATGAGAGGTGAATATTTAAAAAGTTTAAAAGAAGTGGGTGTTAAAGTTGAAAAACATCACCATGAAGTTGCTCCAAGTCAACATGAGCTAGGTATGGTTTTTGGAACTTTAGTTGAAACAGCAGATAATGTTCAACTTTATAAATATGTAGTTCAGATGGTTTCTCATTCATTTGGGAAAACAGCAACGTTTATGCCGAAGCCTGTTGCTGGTGACAATGGTTCTGGAATGCATATTCATCAATCAATTTGGAAAAATGATAAGCCTGTTTTTTCTGGTGAGGCTTACGCTGGGTTATCAGAAACAGCATTACATTATATTGGTGGTATTTTAAAACATGCAAAAGCTATTAATGCTTTTTCAAACTCTACAACAAATAGCTACAAAAGATTAATTCCAGGATTTGAAGCTCCTGTACTGTTAGCTTACTCTGCAAGAAATAGATCTGCATCTTGTAGAATACCGATTAGTTTAAATAAAAATGGTGCTAGATGTGAGATAAGATTTCCTGATGCATCGGGAAACCCTTACTTAACTTTTGCTGCTATGCTTATGGCTGGCTTAGATGGTATTAAAAATAAAATTCATCCAGGTGAATCTTTTGATAAAGATCTTTATGATTTACCTCCTGAAGAGGTTAGAAATATCCCAACTGTTTGTGGCTCCCTAAGAGAAGCTATGGAAAGTTTAGATAAGGATAGAGATTTTTTAACTGAAGGTGGTGTATTTACAGATGATCAAATTGATGCTTACATTGCATTAAAATTTGAAGAGATACATAAATTTGAACATGCGCCTCATCCTGTTGAGTTCGAGATGTATTACAGTAGCTAAGATAATTACTGTCTAGTGGTTGCTATTTTATCTTTGTTAATTCCCTTTTTAACAACATAGTCTTGTGTGCCGTTAGCGCCGGTGTTTACTTCTGTTCGAAGAGTCTTAAAAAAATGTTCTTTCTTTTAATGACTTTTCTAATGTTTTAACAAGATTTTTAAATTCAAATTTGTTCATATCTGATTATTACCTTAGATATGCGTAAATTGCAATACTGATATGCGTATTTGTTATATTAGACTTTAAAGGATTCTCCACAGCCACAACGCTCAGATTCATTAGGGTTATTGAACACAAATGATGAAGAAAAGTCCTCTTTTTTATAATCCATCTCAGTTCCAAGTAGATACATTACAGCTCCCGCATCCACAAAAACTTTTACACCCTTATCTTCGATAATTTCATCAGTTGGATTAACTTCTTTAGCATATTCCATTACATATGACATGCCTGCACAACCACCAGATTTAACTGCAACTCTGACACCTATTGAGCTTGATTCAATTCCAGACATAATTTCTTTAATACGACTTGCAGCATTATCACTTAGTTTAATTATTGGACTCATTATAAATTTAATTCCAATTTAGCTGCTTCAGACATCATTGACTTTTCCCAAGGTGGTTCAAAAACTAAATCAAGATCAACTTCTTTAATACCTTCCACTTGCATGGCACTATCTTTAACCTCTTGAGGTAAGCTTTCAGCGACAGGACAATTGGGTGTAGTTAAAGTCATTATAATTTTAGCTTTATCTTCTTTTACCTTAACGTCATAAATTAAACCTAATTCATAAATATTAACCGGTATCTCAGGATCATAAATTTTTCTAATTTCAGCTATTATTTGTTCTCTTAAATCCATAATTTTATCTAGTTTTCAGTATTGATTTCTTCTTGAGTTTTGTCAATTGCAGAAATTAAAGTGTGCCATGATAATGTTGCGCATTTTACTCTCATTGGGTATTGTTTTACTCCAGATAAGCACATTAACTTAGTTTTCTCATCTTCCTGCAAATTTTTTGATTTTAATTCAGGGTTTTCTTTAATCATACCCAAAAAATCATTTACAATTTCTTTGACTTGAGCTTCTTCTTTTCCCTTCATTAAATCAGTCATGATTGATGCTGATGCCATTGAAATTGCACAGCCACTTCCCTCAAATGAAACATCTTGTACTTTTTTGTCTTCATCCAATTTTAGAAATATATGAACATTATCACCACATAAAGGATTATTACCTTTTGCATCTTTGTTAAAATTTTCTGTCCTTCTTAGATTGCGTGGATTTTTTCCATGTTCTAAAATAATTTCTTGATAAAGTTCTTTAATATTCATTATAAATTAAAAATTTTTTTACAATTATTTATTGAGCTATTAAGTTGGTCTAGATCTTCCTTTGTATTATAAACACCTAAAGAAGCACGTGCGCTTGCTGAAATTCCTAATTTATCATGTAAGATTTGACAGCAATGATGTCCAGCTCTTATAGCAACACCATCTTCATCTAATATAGTGGCTATATCGTGTGGATGTACACCTTCAATTGTAAAAGATAAAACTGCAGCTCTATTTTTAGGATTACCTATTAACTTAACAGAATTGTTTCTTTTTAAGATTTCTTGTCCATATTCAATTAATTCTTGTTCATGTTTGATCATACTTTCTATTCCAACTTTTTCTAGAAATTTTATAGATTGATCAAAGGCAATAACTTGTGCTGTAGCCATTGTTCCTGCTTCATACTTGTTTGGTAAATCACCATAAGTAATACTGTCTTTTTTAACGTCATTAATCATACCACCACCACCTTGATAAGGAGGTAATTGTTCTAACCACTTTTTTTTAGCATAAAGCACTCCAAGACCAGTTGGTCCATACATTTTATGACATGAAATAGCATAAAAATCACAGTCAATATCTTGCATATCTAACTTTAAATGTGGTGCGCCCTGACAACCATCAACTAAAACTGCGATACCCTTTGAGTGAGCTAATTCTGTTATTTCTTTCACTGGCAAAACGGCTCCAGTCACATTAGATAAATGAGTAATAGCAATTAATTTTGTTTTTGAATTTATTTTTTTTTCAATACTTTCAAGAGTAATTTCACCATCATCATTAATTTCTGCAAATTCAATCTTAATCCCTTTCGATTGTCTTAAAAAATGCCATGGCACATAATTAGAGTGATGTTCAAGTTCTGTTATAAGAATTTCGTCTCCAGGTTCTAAATATTTTTGGCCAAAAGTATTAGCCACAAGGTTAATTGCTTCAGTGGCACCTTTGGTAAATACAATTTCATTTTTATCTTTAGCATTAATATATTTTTGAACTGAAGATCGTGTATTTTCATAAAGATTAGTCGCGGCCACAGCTAAGTAGTGAACACTTCTGCCTGTATTTGAAAATTCATTAGTATAAAACTCGTTTACTCTATCAATTACTGATTGTGGTTTTTGAGATGAGTTGGCACTATCAAGATAAACAAGATCATTATTATGAATCTTGTTACTAAATATTGGAAATTCTTTTTTTATGTCTGATATACTCATTCTGTAATTCCTATCATTTTTTTAATTAGATCTTTAATTTCCATATCTGTAATTTTTTCTACTGCATCAAGTAAAAAACCATTGATTAATAATTCTTTTGATTGTTGATTACTCAAACCACGAGACATCAAGTAAAATATTGCATCTTCATCTAAATTTCCAGATGTCGCTCCATGAGAACATTTTACATCATCAGCATAAATTTCAAGTTCTGGCTTTCCATCAAATTCAGTATTTTCACTTAATAATAAAGCTTTACTAAGTTGATACCCATTTGTTTTTTGGGCTTTTGAGTCTACATAAATTTTACCTTGATAAATACCTTTTGCATTTTCATTTAAAACACTTTTAATTAATTGATAGCTTTTTGTATTTTCAGCTAGATGATTAATATTAGTTTTGATTTCATGATGTTGTGAGTTTGTTAAATTTATTATTCCATTAATAAATGCTGAGCTGTACTCATCATTTAAATTACAATTAATTTCATTTTTTATAAATTTAGACCCAGTCGAAAAAATAAAGTTTTCTGAAATACTATTTTTTTCTAAATTAATATTATTATAAGAGTATTTAATATTAGAATTTTTTTTATGATCAATCTTATAATTTTTAAGAATAGCATCTTGCGCAATATCAAAATTTTGAAATATATTTATAAAATTATTTTCAGAACTATCGTCAGACAAGTCTATAAGTTTCAAACTACTATTTTTTTCAAGAACAATGTCTGTTTTCAAATTGATCGCTGTTGATTTAAGCTCTTTGGTTGTAATATTGTATATAATTAGAGGCTCATTCATTGAATAGTTCTCTTTAACCGTTACCCTGATATAGCTGGTAATGAGAGCATTGTTCAATGAAACCAATGAATTAACTTCTTTAGAATTTTCATTTTGATTTAAATCTCTTGTTATCAAAACTTTAGTGTCATCTTCAGAGCTAAAATCAACTTTTGAAATTACTCCGTTAAGAAAAATTATCTTATTGTGTGCAAATTTATCAATAAAGGTAGTTTCATCAATCTCACTTATTTCAAAGTCAGTATGGAAGCGTAAATTTTCAATATTAGAAGAAATTATCTGATTCAGATCTGAAAATTTCCAATCTTCCACTCTTTTATTTGGAAAACCATTCTCTACAAATTGATTAAGGTTTTCTTTTCTATAATTTATACTTTTCTCTGAAAGTTTTAAACTTTTTATGACTTTATTAAAATCTACTTTTAGTTGTTCCATAATCTAACTTAAACTTTCATATCCTTTTTTTTCAAGTTCTAACGCAAGTTCTGACCCACCCGATTTAACTATTTGTCCATTAATTAAAACATGCACAAAATCTGGTTTTATATATTCTAATAATCTTTGATAATGAGTAATGATTAAAAAAGAACTTTCTTTACTTCTTAATGCATTAACACCTTCTGAAACTATTTTTAAAGCATCAATATCAAGACCAGAGTCTGTTTCATCCAAAATAGATAATCTAGGATTTAAAATTGACATTTGTAAAATTTCATTCTTTTTTTTTTCACCACCAGAAAAACCAACATTTAACTGTCTACTTAAAATTTTTTCATCAAATTTTAACTCTGAAGCTTTTTGTTTAACTAATTTTAAAAATTCGATTGCATCTAATTCTTTTTCACCTTTTGCTTTTTTAATTGCATTTAAAGATGTTTTTAAAAAAATATTAGTATTAACACCTGGAATTTCCAAGGGGTATTGAAATGCTAAAAATATTCCCTTGTGCGCTCTCTCTTCAATCTCTAAATCTAGTAAATTTTCATTTAAATATGTAACATCTCCACTTACCGTGTAACCTTTTTTTCCAGAAAGAACGTTAGACAGTGTGCTTTTACCAGATCCATTCGGTCCCATAATTGCATGTACTTCCCCTGGCTTAATTTCTAAATTTAATCCTTTTAATATTTCTTTGTTATCTATTTTTGCTTTAAGATTTTTAATTTTTAACATTTACCCAACACTCCCTTCTAAACTAATACCAACTAATTTTTGTGCCTCTACAGCAAATTCCATTGGAAGCTGCTGTAACACTTCTTTGCAAAAACCATTAACAATTAAACTAACAGCCTCTTCTTGATTTAAACCTCTTTGATTACAGTAAAATAATTGTTCTTCGCTAATTTTTGAAGTAGTAGCCTCATGTTCAATATTTGAACTAGAGTTTTTATTTTTTATATAAGGCACTGTATGCGCACCGCATTTATTCCCCATCAACAACGAGTCACATTGAGTGAAATTTCTAGCATTATCAGCATTTCTAGAGATATCCACTAATCCTCTGTATGTATTATCAGCAAAACCAGCCGATATACCTTTGGAAATTATTTTACTTTTTGTATTTTTTCCAAGATGAATCATCTTTGTACCAGTGTCTGCTTTTTGATGATTATTAGTGATAGCTATTGAATAAAATTCTCCAACAGAATTATCTCCTTTTAAAATACAACTTGGATACTTCCATGTGATTGCTGAACCTGTCTCGACTTGTGTCCATGAAATTTTTGAATTTTTCCCCTTACATAATCCTCTTTTAGTAACAAAATTATAAATACCTCCTACACCATCTTTGTCTCCAGGGTACCAATTTTGAACCGTTGAATATTTAATTTCAGCATCATCTAGTGCAATTAATTCTACATTAGCGGCATGCAATTGATTTTCGTCTCTCATTGGTGCCGTGCAGCCTTCTAAATAACTGACGTAACTTCCTTTGTCGGCAATAATTAATGTTCTTTCAAATTGACCTGTCTCTGTAGCATTAATTCTAAAATAAGTTGATAGCTCCATCGGACATCTGACACCTTCTGGAATGTAGACAAATGAACCATCTGTAAATACTGCAGAGTTTAATGTTGCAAAATAATGATCTGATAAAGGAATTACCGATCCTAAATATTTTTTTACAAGCTCAGGGTGTTCTCGAATTGCCTCAGACATTGAGCAAAAAATTATTCCTTTTTTATTCAATTCACCTTTAAAGGTTGTTGCTACTGACACTGAATCAAATACGGCATCTACAGCTATACCATTTAATCTTGCCTGTTCTTGCAGTGGTATTCCTAATTTTTTATATGTTTCAAGCAACTTCGGATCTAACTCATCTAAACTTTTAGGTTTGTCATCCATACTTTTTGGCGCAGAGTAATAATAAAGATCTTGGTAATCTATTTTAGGATATTTTGGTTTTTGCCAATTGGGCTCTTTTAATTTTTTTAATCTTTCAAATGCTTTTAATCTCCAATCAAGCATCCATTTAGGTTCTTTTTTTATGTTTGAAATAAATTTAATAACTTCTTCATTTAATCCTTTTGGAGCTCTTGTGTTTTCAATATCAGTTGAAAAACCATATTTATAATCTTTTAATTTTTCTATCTCTTTTTCTCTAGCGTCCATTTTAATTTATACTTTCTAATTTTTTGCTTATAAGATCTTTTAAATTTTTTTTTTCAAAAAAATTATTGATGTGTATTTCAAGTTCATCCCACAAATTGTGAGTAATACATTTTGATGTTTTGTTATTACATCCTTTTTTTGACTCTTTTTTACACTGAACGGTTTTAACTTCTTCATCTACAGCGTTAAGTATGTTTGCTAGTTTAATTTGGGCAGGATCTTTGTTTAAAACATACCCACCATTAGTGCCTCTAGTGCTTTTCACTATGTTGTGTTTTTTAAGTTTTGAAAATATTTGTTCTAAAAAATCTAATGATATGCCCTGTCTTAATGATATATCTCTTAAAGACACAGGATCTACGCTGTTGAAATTAGCTAAATCAGCTAAAGCCATTACTGCATATCTGCCTTTTGATGTTAATTTCATATTTTTGATAATAAGCTATTATTTACCCTTTAAACTAAGGGCTTTTATACAAACCTGACTAAATTAGTCAAGTATAGATTACATAAAAAAAATTAACATATTGTCGCTCACTTATGATAGATGTAACTTTTTTTTGAGAATAATAATCAATATCATTTATGGATAACAAAATAGTAGAAGTATTTATACCTGGACCTGCCGGAAGAATGGAAGCTAAGTATTACAAAAGTGATAAAATTACATCACCTATAGCCTTGGTATTACAACCTCATCCTCAGTATGGAGGAACAATGAATAATAAAGTTGTAGTAGATACATTTCACACATTTATGGAAAATGAATTTTCAGTTTGTAGAGTAAATTTTAGAGGTGTTGGAAAAAGTGATGGCGAGTTTGATAATGGTCAGGGTGAATTAGCAGATGCCGCTGCTGCTTTAGATTGGCTAGAAAGAGAAAATTTTGATAACTCACAATGTTGGGTTTCAGGATTTTCTTTTGGGTCTCTAATAGCTATGCAGCTACTTATGAGAAGACCAGAGATAAATAGATTTATTGCTATATCTCCACAACCTAATGTATATGATTTTTCTTTTTTATCTCCATGTCCAACATCAGGTTTAATGATTTATGGAAAAAAAGATGAACTAGTTCCTTTAGAGCATATTGCCGACCTAAATAAAAGATTGAGTGATCAAAAAGGTATTAAGGTTGATTTTCAAGCAATAAATGATGCTAATCATTTTTTTACTAAAACTGAAGATGTTTTGGTAAAAAGTTTAGACAAGTATATTAAAAAAGAATCTGCTTTATTTTAATAATTTTTAACCAAAACACCACCAGAACAAGATTTCTTAACATTAGTTGTTTTAGGAAAAGATATTATTTTTTCTAAATAAGATCTAATTGCAAGATAAGCAAAAGCTTGTGACTCCACAAAATCACCATTAATTTTATAATCATCTATTATAGAAAGATTCATATTAGGTGGAAGTTTTTTTTTAATGCTATTAAATAAATATAAATTTTTTCTACCTCCTCCGCAAATGAGTATATTTAGCTCTATGTCTTTATCTAAATAAATAGAATCAATAATTGATTGATAAATAATCGTTGCTGTAAAATCAGTTAATGTTGAAAGGCCATCTTTTAATGAAAGTCCACGAACAAAGTTTAAATCAAAATCTTTTACATCAAATGAAAGATTACTATTATCTTTTAAATTATCAAAACTATCAATAGCCTGATTCAAAATAATTTTATTTGTATGCCCCGCTTTAGCTAATTCCCCATTTTTATCAAATTTTTTTTTACTATTTTTTCTTATCCATTCATCTAACAAACAATTACCTGGTCCAACATCATAACTTTTTAAATCATTAAAATTTTTAGAAGAAACTATTGTTATATTTGCTATGCCTCCAATATTTAAAATACATGCAGGCAATTTAATTTGATTTTGATTTACTAATAGTTGGTGAAAAATTGGTGCTAGAGGTGCTCCATGACCACCATTGAGTATGTCATTTTCTCGAAAATTATAGATAACTTTTTTCTTTAATAAGCTCGATAGTAAATTAGCATCTCCAAGTTGTTTGGAAATTTTTTCATTTGCATTGTGAAATATTGTTTGTCCATGAAATCCAATAAAATCTATATCAATGGAGTTATCGTTAATAATTTTTTTACACACAAAAGCATGAAATAATGTAATTTTTCTCTCAATATCACCTAAAATAATTGAGTTAACCTCTAGATCTTTAGATGACTTAATTTTATTCCTAATATCAACCAATTGTTCATATATTTCTTCATCATATTTAAAATATTGATTAAAAACTACTTCATATTTATCTTCTCCATTTGATTTAATGATCGAAGCATCAACACCATCCATCGAGGTTCCACTCATTAATCCCAAAGATGTATAAATTTTTTCCATTCTTATTTTTTTTTATAAAAATTTGTATATTGTAGAACTATAGACTTATGAATAAATTTTTAAAAGAATTTAAAGATAGAGGCTTCTTCTATCAATGTACTGGAGAGGAGGATTTATCTAAACTATTAGATAAAGAAAAAATCAATGGTTATATAGGTTTTGATTGTACGGCTGAAAGTCTTCATGTTGGTAGTTTGCTTCAAATAATGTGTTTAAGACTGCTTCAAAAACATGGACATAGACCTATAGTATTGTTAGGAGGTGGTACCACTAGAATTGGTGATCCTTCAGGGAAAGATAAAACAAGAACTATACTAAGTGAAGAAGAAATAGAAAAAAATATCAAGAATATAGAAAAAATATTAAAAAATTTTTTAGATATTACAAATCCAAAGACAAAACCTATTTTTGTAAATAACTACACTTGGCTCAAAAGCTTAAATTATATTTCTTTCTTAAGGGATATTGGAAAACATTTTACAATAAATAAAATGTTAAGTTTTGATAGTGTAAAAACTAGATTAGAAAGAGAGCAGTCATTAAGTTATATGGAGTTTAATTATATGATCCTTCAAGCTTATGATTTTTTAGAATTAAATAAAAAAGAAAATTGTGTTTTACAAATGGGTGGATCTGATCAATGGGGTAATATTGTAAATGGAGTAGACTTGATAAAAAGACATTCAAACAAACAGGCTTATGGTTTAACAACACCGTTAATAACTTTAGCCTCAGGGGCCAAAATGGGTAAAACAGAATCTGGGGCAGTTTGGTTAGATAAAAAATTTCTTTCTCCTTATGATTATTGGCAATTTTGGAGAAACATAGATGATCGAGATGTATTAAAATTTATTAAAATTTTTACAGACATGGATATCGATGAAGTCGAAAAAATTAAAAA
>CAJQRR010000030.1 GCA_905612385.1 uncultured Candidatus Pelagibacter sp. | reverse complement strand
AATGGAGATTGCCTCCAATTAGAGGTGAGTTTTTAGACTATTTTGGAAATATTATTGCCGGTAATCTAAAAGTATATCAACTACATGTAATTCCTGAGGAAGTAGAAGACTTTAAGTATTTGATGGTGAGATTAAAAAATATTCTATCAATCAGTAATAATGATTTTAAAAAAATAATAAAACAGAAAAATAGCCAAAAACCATGGGAAACTATAATTATTTCTAAAAATTTAACATGGGAACAGTTTACAAAAGTAAATTATTACTTACACGATTTAGCAGGAGCTAAACCAGTCCTGTCTGTTTCACGTAATTATCCGTTCAATGAAAATTATACACATGTTTTGGGTTATGTAAGTGAAGCTAGTGAGAAAGATATTTTAAATAATCAAATTATAAAAAAAACACATGTACCAGGACTTAAAGTGGGAAAAACTGGTTTAGAAAAAACTTTTGAAAATGAGTTAATTGGCACTAATGGCATACAAAGATATGAGGTTAATGCTTATGGTAAAAGAATTAGACAAGTTGATCATACGGATGGTTTAAACGGCAAATCAATCCAACTTACAATTGATACAGAAATTCAAAAACTATGTAGTGAGCTTTTAAAAGATTTGGCTGGTTCAATAAGTGTGATGGATATTTATACAGGTGAAATAGTTGCCATGCAATCATCACCATCATTTGATGCTAATTTATTTCTTTTTGGGATTAATCAAGATGATTGGCAATTAATTAGAAACAATCCATTAAAGCCATTGGTTAATAAAACTTTATCAGGCTTATATTCGCCAGGCTCAACATTTAAACCAATGGTAGCTTTATCAGCATTAGAAAATAAAATTATTGATGAAAATTTTAAAGTTAACTGTAAAGGAAAAATTGAAATGTATGGACAAACTTATCATTGTTGGAAAAAAAAAGGACATGGTATTGTAGATTTAAAAAGTGCGATGAAGCAGTCATGTGATACATATTTTTATGAGATTGCAAGAAAGCTTGGTGTAGACCGATTAAAAGAAACATCTATAAAATTTGGACTTGGCGAAAAAGTTTTAAATGAAACATTTAGTATTGAGAAAAAAGGATTAATTCCTGACACTAAATGGAAAAAAAATAATTTGGGAAAAGGTTGGGTTATAGGTGAAACATTAATTACAGGTATTGGACAAGGCTATACTCAAACAACGCCACTACAATTATGTCTCATGACAGCTCAACTAGCAAATGGAGGGTTTAAGATTTATCCAAAAATAATAGCAGAAGACGATAGTAAAACAGCAGAGGAAATTAAATTCATAATGAATGAAAATAGAAAAAAATTAAATAAAAAAGACAGAAGATTGAAAGATGCAAAAGACCTTTTGGATCTTTTAAATAAAGAAAAACATGAAACCTTGTTTAAAAGTTCTAAAAATATAAACCTAGTTCGTGATGCTATGTTTGCATCTACAAATGAAATTAGAGGAACTTCTTATAAGTCAAGAATTGATAATCCTAAATATCAATTTGCTGGAAAAACAGGAACATCACAAGTTAGACGGATTACAAAATTAGATAGAGAGCTTGACTTAAAAACATTTGAAATTCCTTATAATGAAAGAGATCATGCACTATACATAGCGTTTGGACCATACAAAAATCCAAGATATGCATTAAGCATAGTAATTGAGCATGGTGGATCTGGAAGCTCAACTGCAGCACCAATTGCAAAAAAACTTTTTAAATTAATTATAGATAGACACGAATTAAGAGAAAAACAGAGTAAACAAAATGATTTAGAAATATAAATGCAATACAACTCATTTAATACACAACCCACTTTTTTTCAAAAATTAAAAAATTTTGATTATATTTTGCTAATTTGTATTTTATTACTTGGATTGATTAGTGCCTTATCAATGTACTCAACAGATGGAGGCGAAATTTTATTTCATAGCAAAAGTCATATTTCAAAATTTTTAATATTTTTTACAATGATGATTTTTATGTCATTTTTGAATATTAAATTTTGGCATTATTCTGCTTATTTGTTTTATATTATTGTTTTATTTTTTTTAGTTTGGGCATCCTTATATGGTATTAAAGCTTCAGGATCACAAAGATGGATAAATCTATATTTTATTAATTTACAACCCTCTGAATTAATGAAAATTGCAATCATAGTATGTCTTGCTAAATATTATCACCGCATACAACTCAATAAAATTAATAGTCTTCAGGTTATGTTTGTTGCTTTTGTAATTTTAATTTTACCTATTATGCTTGTGATTACTCAACCTGACTTGGGAACTTCAATTTTAATTGCGCTAAGTGGATTGGTAGTTATTTGGCTTGCAGGAATTAATATTAAATATTTTATATATTCATTTATAGTTTTATTAATTTCAACACCTTTTGCCATCGCTTTTTTACAACCTTATCAAAAACTTAGAATTTTAACATTCCTTAATCCAGATAGGGATCCTTTAGGTGCAGGCTATCAAATTATTCAATCTAAAATAGCAGTTGGATCAGGAGGTTTAAGTGGTAAAGGCTTTTTAAAAGGAACTCAAAGTTATCTAGAATTTTTACCAGAAAAGCATACAGATTTTATTTTTACTTTATTTGCTGAAGAGCATGGTTTTTTAGGGTCTCTAGGTTTATTGCTAATTTATATAATTATTATTTACAGAGTATTAAGAATTGGTGCAATCTCGAGGAGTTATTTTGCTAAACTTTTTTGCTATGGTTATGGGTCTGCAATATTTTTTTATGTAACAGTAAATATGTCTATGGTTTTAGGATTACTTCCTATAGTTGGGTCGCCACTACCGATCATGTCATATGGTGGATCATCAATGCTAGCAACAATGATTGGATTTGCAATTGTAATGAGTGCTAAAATTAACCATAAGCAGCTTATAGCTTGATTATTTTACATATTATTTGTCGAATTTGTCGCGAGAATATTCAAATTTAAGAATTATATAAAGTGTCATGGAAAAATATTTAAAAATTGGAATCGTAGGTGCTGGAATACAAGGTATTTCCAATGCTTTATTTTTACAAAAAAAAGGTTTTAGGGTAACAATTTTTGACAGAGATGAGCCTGGCAGTCCTGCAGCATCTTATGGTAATGCAGGTCATTTTTCTCCATATGCATCTGTTCCAATAAATAGACCTGATGTTTTAAGTGACGTCCCTGCAATGCTTTTAAGTTCAACTGGTCCACTTGCACTTAAATGGAACTATGTTCCAAAAATGGTACCCTGGTTTTTGAAATTTATTAAAAACTGTACAACAAAAAAAATGATGCACACTGCTATAAATATGCATCAAATTTTGGATTTAGCACTACCTGCTTATGATGAATTATTTGAAGATATTGAGCTTGGAGGACTAGTTGAAAAAAAAGGTATTTTATATATTTGGAATGATCAAAACTTAAAAAGTAGAGAGTTAGAAATTAATGTTAGAAATGAGTTGGGTGTTGATCAGCAAGAAGTAACTCCAAAAGAAATTCATGATTTAGAGCCAAACATAAAGCCTATTTACCATGGGGGTGTTTATTATCAATATGGTAGACATGCCAGAAATCCTAAGAAAATTCTTTTAAAACTTTATGATCTTTTTTTGAAAAAAGGGGGTAAGTTTTTAAAAATGAATATCAAAGACATAAATTTTGATGATGAAAAACCAATTATAAAAGCTGAAACACAAAGCTTTCTTTTTGATAAAATTGTAATTGCCTGTGGCTCATTTTCAAAAAAATTAACAGATAATTTAGATGAAAAAATACCCCTTGATACTGAAAGAGGGTACCATGTTCATTTTAAAGATTGCGATCATCTTTTAAGTAGACCGGTAATTTTTCAAAATCGAGGATTTGGTATTACACCTATGGAACAAGGACTTAGAGTTGTAGGTACTGTCGAATTTGGAGGGTTAGATAATCCATTATCAAAATCAAGAGTTAAAAATTTGATTGATAATGCAAAATATATGATGGGTGATTTACCTGAGCACGAAGATGAGTGGCTTGGTTTTAGACCAACATTACCAGATTACTTACCAGTAATAGGACCTTCAAAAAAATACAAAAATGTTTTTTATTGTTTTGGACATCATCATTTAGGATGGACTTTAGGACCTATTTCAGGGAAAATAATTTCAAGTATGATTGCTGAAGAAAAAACAAACTTAGATTTGAAGCCATATAGCTCTCTTAGGTTTAACTAAGTGGTAAATAAAAAAAATGTTGCTTATGTTTTCTTATTTTTTGCAACTTTATTTTGGTCAGGAAATTTTTTAGTTGGAAAATTCGCAAGTCAATATGAAGTACCTCCATTTTCATTAAATTTTTATAGATGGTTTTTTGCTTGGCTAATTTTAGCTCCATTCACAATTCAAGAAATATTAAAAAAAAGAAATTATATTTTAGAAAATTATAAATATTATATGATACTTGGAATAACGAGTGTCACTATATTTAATTCAATCGTCTATTATTCTTTAAATTTCACTCAAGTGATCAGTGGAGTATTGATGATATCAACAATACCTGTAATGATTATATTTATTTCTTCCATTTTAAAAATCGAAAAAACTAACACTTTCCAAATATTGGGAGTTGCATGTTCTTTTATTGGAGTAGTTTTAATTATAACTAAAGCAAATCTTGGAATATTATTGAATTTAGATTTTAATAAAGGTGACATTACAATGGTTTTTGGAATGTTGTCATGGGCCACTTATTCAGCATTATTAAAGAAAAAAAAACATGAATTATCTCAATTAACATTATTAGAAGTGGTAATTTCATTTGGGTTTATTTTTTTAATACCAATTTATTTTATAGAGTATCAAATGGGTCATAGAATTATTTTAAATCAAAACTTTTACATGATTTTGTTTTATGTAGTTCTGTTTCCAGGTCTTATTTCTTTTATTTTTTGGATAAAAGGAGTTGCTTTAATTGGTGCTAATAGAGCAGGTGTTTTTTTACATATGATGCCCATTTTAAGTGCAATTATGGCCATGATTATTTTTAATGAAAAATTTATGTTTTATCATATGTTGGGTGCAATATTTATTTTAACTGGAATTCTTTTATCAAATAGAAAGATTAAAAATGCTTAAAGTTGCTATCTTAGATGATTACCAAAATGTATCTCATGAGTTTGTTGATCTAAAAAAATTATCTGGAAAATATGAATTTAAGATATTCAGTGAACCCTTTGCTGATGAAGCTGATGCTATAGAGCAATTATCAGATTTTGAAGCATTATTAATAATGAGAGAGCGAACTCCTATTACAAAAAATTTAATCGATAATCTTAATGACCTTAAATATATCATAACAAGTGGATCAAGAAATAAAGCAATAGACTTAGCAGCCGCTAAAAAAAGAAAGATTACAGTATGTGGAACTGAGATTGGTTTTTCAGGCACATCTGAATTAACGTGGGGTTTAATTTTAGGTTTAGCTAGAAATTTTAAAGAAGAAATTGACAATATGTACCAAGGTTATTGGCAATCAACTATTGGCTTTGAGCTTAAGGGAAAAATTTTAGGATTAGTTGGACTTGGAAGAGTTGGTTCGCAAGTTGCTAAAATTGGTAAAGCTTTTGGTATGGAAGTTATGGCTTGGAGTGAAAATTTAAATTTAGACACCTGTAAAGAATTAGGTGTTTTACCATGCAGTAAAGAAGATATATTACAAAATTCTGATTTTATTTCTATCCACGTTCAAGCGGGTGAAAGATATAAAGAATTAATAAAATTAAAAGAGTTAGACATGATGAAGAAAACAGCTTTTTTAATCAACACATCAAGAGGGTCAATTATTAACGAAGATGATTTGATTATTGCATTATCAACAAATGTTATTGCGGGTGCTGGTCTTGATGTTTATGAAAAAGAACCTTTACCAGAAGGTAATAAATTAAGATTTTTACCAAATGCATTATTAATGCCTCATGTTGGTTATGTTACTGCAGAAAATTATAGTATGTTTTATACACAAATGATTGAAGGTTTAGAGGCTTGTGTTGCTGGTAAACCATTAAGAGTATTAGAGTAAATTTATGACAAAAAAAATCAATCAAGACCTTACTGCTGAACAAAAATTAGTTTTATTTGAAGATGGAACTGAATCACCTGGTACGAGTGAGTTAAATCATGAGAAGAGAGAAGGTAGTTATCACTGTACCAATTGCGGTGAAAAATTATTTGATTCAACCGCTAAATATGAAAGTGGTTCAGGTTGGCCTTCATTTTATCAGTCACTACCTGAAGCTTTTGAAACCAAAACAGATACTTTATTAGGGTATGAGAGGGTAGAATATCACTGTAAAAAATGTGGTGGTCATCACGGTCATATTTTTGAAGATGGACCAAAGCCTACGGGTAAAAGATACTGTAATAACGGTGTTTGTCTAACTTTTAAGCCAAAAGAGAGAGTCTAGTTTTAAATTTTATGAAAAAATTTTTAAATAATGAGTTAATATATTCAGTAATAAATCACCATATTAATCATTTCTTAAATGTAAAAAAAATTGCAGAATATGATTATGAAAGTCACATGATTTTATTAACAGCATATTCACATTTTCTTTTTCAAACTATAAGTATAGGTAAGTCGTTAGATTGGGCAGAAACCTTTGCTAAAACTGAATCAAATGAGCACAAACAATTAATGAAAGATAGAAAATTGACGATTTTTGCAGTTGCAAATAACCTATCAATGCCACAAGAAACGGTAAGAAGAAAATTAGAAAAACTATGTAGTAGAGAATTATTAGATTATTCTAAATCAGATGGGTTAAGTTTAGGTAAAAAATTTAAAGAAACAATCGAACCATTAGGCAGGGCTGATGGAAAAGATATTTTTGATTTATTTGAAAAATTTGAAAAAGCCAAAAAGTAGCAGATAAAATAAGTAGTTTTTGTCATTTAAAACCTATTTTGAGTTATTTATTATTGGTAAATGTAATTTTTTACGTTATTTAAGTTGGTATGAAAAAAATTTTACTACTGATTCTTACTTTATTTATATCTACTGCAGTTAATGCTGATGTCACATCTCTAGCATTAAATAAAGTATCTGAAAAAATATCTGATTTAATTCCTGGAGAAGGAATTACTGAAGTGTCTTTAGATTATAACAATGGTGATGAAGATCAGATTAACTTTTCAATATTAGGTGTAAGAGATATTGGAGCAACAGATAATTCTAATTTTTTTACTCAATTTAGCTTAATGAACCAAGAGATAAATAGTTCTGGAAGAATTATTGGAAACATAGGATTGGGTTACAGAAAATTATCTGAAGATAAAAATTTTATGTTTGGTGCTAATACTTTCTACGATAGAGATTTAACAGATGGTCAAGACAGATTAGGTTTAGGTATTGAGGCTAAAGGTTCAATTTTAGATTTAACAGCAAATAGTTATACAAAGATTTCAAATTCTGAAATTGTTAATGGTGATAGAGAACAAGTTTTATCTGGTTGGGATTTTAATTTAACATCACAAGTACCAAGAGCACCATGGGCTAGAATTAATTATAATGGTTATAAATGGGAAGCTGAAAAAGGGTCGCAAGATCAAAAAGGTAACATTTATTCTTTAGAATTAGATGTAACAAACTCAGTAGAATTTGTTGCAAGTTTAGACAAATCTTCACTAAATGGTGTAGATGATGAAACTTCTTTAAGTATTAATTATATTTATCCACCAAAAGAAAAATCTATGGTGGCGTCTGATGGCTTATCAAATGATATGTTTGAAAAAAGCAACATGGAACAAAAATTAAAAGAAAAAGTTAGAAGAAGAAATAAAATGGTTATGGAAATACAAGGTTCTGTAATTGTAACAAAACAATAAAATATTATGAAAAAATTATTATTTAAATTATTAATTATATTATCTTTTATATCTTTTAACTCAATCTCAGCTTATGCTGCTGTAGCAACTGGATTGGCAACAACTTACCAACTTACTATTACTAAAATGGAACTTTGTGAAACAGGTAGTACATCCGCTTCTTGTTTAAATCCAATTACAGTTAGTCTACCAGGAATTGGAACGGCACTTGATATAGCGGCAGTGACAGCTGGAGAAACAGCTGGAACCATTGGAAATTTTGGATTAGCAACTGCAGGAACTACCTATACTTTTCTTCAAACTACGATGAGTAGAGCAATTGTAGCTGCTGGTACGGTCGGTAGTTGTACAACAAAAGCAAATAAAAATGGAGCACTTACAGCGAATGTTGCAAATACTACGGGCTCTGCAACTGGTAAAACTAGTGGAACAGCTGCTGACGTTACACTTTATGTTCCTGCATTAGATGCAAGTAATGCACCAGGCTATCCACAATTAAACAGTGTTTCAGATGCGGACGGATCTAATCCAGCGGCTTCTAATGTAGTAAGTGCATCTCACTCACACTTTCAGTTTAGAGATGAATTGGCAGCACCATTTACGTTGGACCCATCAGCAATTCCTACAGTGACATTTGCTTTTAGTACTGCACAAGCTTTAAAAAATATAAATACAGGTTCAGGTAATTGTTCAGACTCTTCAGCAGTATTCCAAGCTGCGCCTCCTTCAGCGACCATTACTATTCAAGGTCAGTAATTTCTCTGAAAAAAATAATTTTTATATTAATATCAATTCTCTTTGCATCAAATGTATATGCACATTCTACTAAGGGTGTAACTCCTGACTTTGATTATAAGCAAAATTGTACAAAAAAAAATTCAGTATTAAATTATATTTCAAAACACAAGCTGTATAATAAAGACAAAGGTGAAATAATTAAATTTAATTCATATACAGCTTTTGATGTACAAAATGTGATCAGTGGAGCTTATAAAAAAAACCCAATAGAAATAACAGGCTTACTTACTTTACCTAAGGGTAATGCCAAGGTTCCAATTGTAATTATTACTCATAGTAGTGGTGGACCAGTAATGTATGTCTGGAACGATTTTAATTACCATGCTTATAGAAACCTTTTAGATGCGGGAATTGGTGTAATGTTCATTGATAATTTTTGCCAACGAGGAGCAAGAGAAACATACAGAGACCAATCTAGAGTACCAGCTATAAGTGGTGCAATTGATGCCATGATGGCTTTAGAGTTATTGAAATCTCACCCTAGATCAAATGGAAAATTTGGAACTAATGGTCACTCAAGAGGTGGAACAAACTCTCTTTATTTAGGAGAGGTTAAATTCACATCGAATTTTGTTGAAGGAACAAAAGGTTTTGATGCAATTCTTGGTGAAGCAGCCGAATGTAGATTGGCAGGTTTATTTTTAGAACCAGAGTTAACATCTAATACAAAATTACTTTATGTTCATGGTGAATTAGACAATTATACCTTAGCAAAAGATTGTGAAGCACATGTAAAAAGAATTAAAGCAAAACCAGGACAAATAAAAATTGATATTAAAGAGGGGTGGTATCATGATTGGCACGCTGGCTTTAAACCAAAAAAAGTTAGAGCACAGAACTTGAATAAGTGCCCAGAAATATTTGTTGATAATAATGGCTTTGTTGTAGGTCCAATGATTGATCTTGTTTTAAATAAATACAAAGTTTTTCCATCTATGGAAGCTGCCAGAAAAGCTTCAGAAGATGAACCAGTTAAAACATTCAAAAAAATGTTTAAAATATTTAAACAAGAAAAATGTATTAAAAGAGGTGTTATGATAGGTGGTAAACATATAGATGAATATATGCCTCAATTTATGAACTTTTTTAAAGAAAACCTGCTTTAAATCCCGGTTAAATACTAAATGAAAAAAATAATTTTAATATTAATAACAGTTTTATTTACATCTAATGTTTTTGGACATGACCCTCAAAGTGGCACAAAAATGGACTCTAGAAAAGAATGTACAAAAAAAAAATCAATGTTGAATTTCCTCTCAAAAAATAAAAATTGGAAAAATAGAGGTAAATTAATAAAATTTAATTCTTATACAGGTTTTGATGTCAGAACTGTAATTAATGGAGCATATAAAAAACATCCAATCGAGATAACAGGTTTTTTATCTTTACCAGAAGGATCTAGTAAAGTTCCAATCGTGATCTGGACACATGGTAGTGGAGGACCTGGAGGGTATCTTTGGGGTGACTGGAATTATCATGGTTATAGAAATTTATTGGATGAGGGCATAGGTGTAATGTTTATAGATAATTTTTGTTCACGAGGTGCAAGGGAAACTTGGAGAGACCAATCAAGAGTTCCTGCTATCAATGGTGCAATAGATGCTATGATGGTATTAAAAGTATTAAAATCTCATCCAAGATCTAATGGAAAATTTGGAACCACAGGACACTCAAGGGGTGGTTTAAACTCTCTTTATTTAAGTGAGGTAAAATTTACTTCTTTGTTTTTAGATGGAACAACAGGCTTTGACGCAATATTGTCTGAAGCAGCAGAATGTAAAATGGCTGGTTTATTCATTGAACCAGAATTGACAACTAATACAAAATTGCTTTATGTTCATGGTGGAGCCGATGATTATACTTTGGCCAAGCATTGTGAAGAACATGTTAAAAGAATTAAAGCTGAACCAGGTCAAATAAAAATTGATATTAAAGAGGGGTGGTATCATGATTGGCATGCTGGTTATAAACCAAAAAAAGTTAAGAAGGCAATGATTTTTCATAAATGTCCATCAATATATGTCGACAATGAAGGTAATTCTATCGGCCCAATGACAGACTTAATGATAAATAAATACAAGATTTTTCCATCTATGGAAGCAGCTATGAAAGCTACAGAAGAAGAGCCAAGAAAAACATTTAAAAAAATGTTTAAAGTTTTAAAAAAAGAAAAATGCATTGAAAGAGGAGTTACAATTGGTGGTAACCATATGGATGAATATATGCCTCAATTTATCAACTTCTTTAAAGAAAATTTATTATAAATTTTAAATCAAATGAGAAAAATATTTTCAATCATTTTATTATGTTTGTTTAGTTCTTCAGCGAATGCTGGCCTTAAAGAGATAGGAAATTCGTATGTATCTGAAAAAACAAAAGATCAAATTAATATTCAATTTGAAGAAAATAAATCTAAAAAGAAGAATAAAAAATTTATCCTATACTTTTATACTGAAGGACAAGGTAATCATGTTTGGAATTGGGGTTCTGCCAGGGAAATTACAGATAAATTACATAAAAAAGTATTTAAAAATTGTAACAAGGAAATTAAAAAATACTTTAAAAAAGAGGGTGAATGCTTTTTATATTTTCTGGATAATAAGGTTGTTTGGAATTTTACAAAAGCTGATGAGGAGCAATTGGTTAAAAAGAGCACGACTAATGCTGCACTTAAAGGTAGATGCTATAATCAAAATGATGCAATACCCGTAACATTAGATAGTGACAAAAAACTAGGAAGATTTTTTGAAGATCAGCCTGATGTCAATGATGATTATCAAGTTCATATTATTTATTCATTACTAAAAGACTCTAAAGATAAAGAGGGAGATATTAATGGTGCTATAGAAAAATGGATTGAAGCATCTGATAAATGGATTTTGAAGACTACAAAAAAAGCAAATAAAAAAACTAATTTTAAAAATGGTGAACCTCAAAAAATAAAATGGGATAGAAGACAAGATGGAAAATTAGACATTAGTTTTATTAGAATAAATAAGACTAATAAAGAATTAGATAAATCAAAATCTGGAAGTTGTGGGAATATTTTTGGCAGAACAATACTCAATGCAGGATTTGATAATCCTAAAAAGATTTATTTAAATTTTGGTGATTTTTCTTTCAAGGAAGGGGCATATTCAGGAGGTTTTCCAATATTTAGTATATTTTCTAAATATAATAGATCTACTGCTCTTAAAAAAAGTGATATTGGTTATGCTGTCCTACATGAAGGATTGCATGCGATGGGAGGAATTTTTCCATGTGCACCAAATTTTTCTGACTTTCATACCAGAACAGCTAATGATTTGATGGGTGCTGGTGGTAACGGTAATCCATCGTTAGATCCAAAAAATGATGATTATTGGGGGCATAATAATAAAGGTTGTCCTGATATGCAGGATAGTGTTTATTTTACACCCACATCAGATACTCCTTTTGATCCATTTGAAGTGACATGCTTACCAAAAGAAAAATGGAAATTTACTAAACATGATTACAAGAATATTGTGGAAGAATTTGAAGGAGAAGGGTGCTTTTATACTCGTCGCGATGTTACGGTTCCATGGAAAAAAGAACTAGGGATTTTCAAAGATGTTGCATTTTAACTAAAATGAAAAAAATTATTTTAAAAGATAATGTAATAATGATGTTTTACCTATCTTTTGAACCTAAAGTATAAATTTTAATATTAAAAAAACCCAAAATAGGTTTTTTACTCATTTTTTATTATTAAAAGATCCCTGTTTAAAGTAGGTTTAGTTTATGTACATGAGATTTATAATTGCTTCATTTATAATTATTTTATCAGTATTCAGCACAGCTCAAGCAGCAGACATCAAAAATAAATTTATAAATAATTTTAGTGAGTATCTTAATGGTGCCTTAGGACAAAATTTTGAGACAGCTGAGGTTCAGTTAAGCTCTGGAACTTCTAATAAGGTTGTTGGTAGTATTTTAGTTGTAAAATCTCTGTCAGATATAAACGATGAAAAAAATACTTTATTTACTCAGGGTAGCATTTTTTTATCAGATGATAGCAGGGAAACAATTAATTTAGGAATTGGTAAAAGAAAATTAGTTAATGACGATACTCTATTACTAGGTGCTAATTTATTTTATGATCATGAACTGGATTATGATCACCAAAGAGCAAGCATTGGTATTGAGGCGATATCTAGTGTTGGTTCATTTAGAGCAAATCAATATTATGGTTTATCAGGATGGCAATCAGGATTAGATAGCGTAAAAGAAAAAGCTTTAAATGGTAATGATGTTGAATTTGGTGCACCGTTACCTTATTTACCATGGGCAAATTTTTATTTAAGATCTTTTAACTGGGAAGGTGCGAGTGGTGCAGCTGACCTAAAAGGAGATGAAATGTCTTTAGAGGCAAAATTTTCAGGTTTTAATATTGAGGTTGGTAAAAGAAGTAACGATGGAGACACTAGAGACAATCAATTTTTAAGATTAACTTGGACGTGTTGTAATAATAACCAAGAAAAAATTGGCATAAGCGACAAAGCTTATAATTTGACTTCGGTTGCTGATCAAAGATTTGTGAAAGTTAGAAGACAAAACTTAATTGTAAAACAAAAAGAAATGAGTTTAACCGTAATAGGATTTTAATATGAAAGCAGCATTTAATATAAAAGCATTTTTTATTTTATTATTTTTAACTTTTTTAGCTTCAGTTTTTAATTTTAATATTGCAAATGCTCTTGAGCCATCAGGAAGTATTGCTAGAAATAATCCTGAGTGTACTGGAAATGCTGGAGGTGTAATAACACTACCAGGAACCACAGATTGCGAAGTTACTCCTGATAGTCAAAAAATTACTTGGTATAGAGTAGAGTTTTGTACATCTAAACCAACAGGACCAACACCATCAACGACTATTGATAGATCAAGTTGTTCTACTTTTTATCAAAATGATACTGGGTCTGAAGTATCAATTGTTCAAGGAGTTGGTACTCAAATAGGTTCAGCTGCAGATTACACTGCTGTACCATATGGAAATTATACGTATGGCATTATAACATTGGGCTCTACGTTTAAATTTACTACAAGTGTAACTTTTAATGGAAACATGAGTGATGGAACTAATTCTACAACAACTTGTGTAACAAAAGTTTCAAGCCTAGGCACTATTTACGGATACGATGGCACTAGAGCTAATACCCTTGCTAAAAAAAATCTTAGTTGTGCGGCTGGTGCAACTGCAGCAGAAATAACAGTTGGGGTTAACACACTAACAATGGATGGTAGTAATGATTGCAATCATTTACTTACTTTTCAAGGTACAACAGCAGATGTTGACGCATATATGTTAGAATCTGACGGCACATTAGTGACTGGTGTTGGAGGTACAGATCCAGATCAAATAAAAAATGGTGTAACAGGTTGTAAACCTGGAGTCTCAAATGGAGCTTCACTTATTCAAGGAATTATGGCATTAGATTTAAAAATTACCCCTGATACAACTGGTATTCAAATCAAATACAACAATACTAGAGGCATTTCCTTAACTACGGGAAATTCAAATGTATTGAACCAATTTGATAGCGCTTTTTTTGACTTTGATTTGTCAGCATTATAATTTTTAGATCAAATTATATAAAAATTTAAATTACCTTAAAAGATCTTGTAATTTATTTTCTTTCTCAAGGGCTCTAATATCATCGTAACCACCAATGTGCTGATCTTCAAAAAATTTAAGAATGTATCTTGTGTAAATTCCGTGTAGGATTTTGTATATGAAAAAAATTTTAGGGATCGTGGTTCTGGGTTTGTTGTGGTGTAACATTAGTCTTACTGATGAAAAACCAGGAAGATTTTTTGAAGATCAGCCCGATGTAACAGATAATTATCAAATTCATTTTATTTATATGCTTACAGCAAATGATAAAGATCGTGAATTAGACATTAATGGAAAAATTGAAAAATATGC
>CAJQRR010000029.1 GCA_905612385.1 uncultured Candidatus Pelagibacter sp. | reverse complement strand
GGATCAAAAAAACAAGTTCCAGCAGTAGGAGCTGCTTTAAATTTAAACTACTAATGATAAAAAATATTATTAACATTGGAATCCCAAGCAAAGGCAGATTGAGAGCTGATATCTTAAAAATATTTAAAAAAAATAAATTAAATTTAGTCTCAGAAAGAGGTGAGAGAGATTTATTAGGATCTATTAAAAACTTAAATAATGTTAAAGTGTTATATCTTCATGCAAGAGAGATAGTTGAAAGACTCGGAGATGGCTCTTTAGATCTTGGCTTTTCTGGATATGATTTATTAAAAGAGAGTGAAGTTAATATTCAAAAGAAGATAAGTGTTGTTAAGAATTATGGATTTGGCAAAGCAACATTGGTTGTTGCTATCCCAGACCCTTGGATTGATGTTCAAACAGTTGCCGATTTAGAAGAGATTGCTTTTGAATTTAAGGATAAAAAGAAAAAAAGATTAAGAGTAGCAACAAAATATCCCAATTTAACAAGAGAGTTTTTGTTTTCAAAAGGAGTTACACAATTTAAGTTAGTTAGCAGTTTAGGTGCAACTGAAGCGTATCCTTTTACTGGGTCATCTGAAATTATTACTGATATTACTTCATCCGGTGAAACACTAAGAGCGAATAACCTTCGAATTCTTAAAGATGGTGAAATTTTAAAGTCAGAAGCCTGTATGATGGCTTCAAAATCTTCTCTAAAAAATAGTCTGGTTAAAAAACTAGTTAAGTTACTTTCTAAGTAAAGTATCTTTTACGTAAATTAAAATAATCCTAATAATATCAAGGTTTCTAAGTACCGCATAAGCTGTAACAATAGCTCCAATAATAAGTAGTATTTTTAATATTAAGATTAATTCCATAGAGACAGTTTTAAATAATTACATATATAAATCAAATTTTTACTATAAAATATCTCATAGAATCATGGATAGTATCTTATTAACTTTATTAGTTTTATTGCTTGGTGCTACTTTGGGTATTCTGTACCTAAACTTAAGATCTAAGCCAAAAGATGAGAGCGAAAATAAAGAAGCTGAAGAGATGGCCAATTTAAAGACAGAAATTACTTCATTAAAAGATACCTTAAATACTACTATTAATACTTCACTCGGCTCAATGTCGACTTCATTTAATAACCTATCAACTGGGGTTACTAAAGATATGACAGAGGCCTTAACAAAGGTTGATGAAAAAGTAGGAAACTTCAATAGTCAGGTCGAATTATTAAATAAAAGCCAAGAGGGTATAACTAAAATTTTAGCGGGTGTTAAAAAATATGGAACTCTTGCTGAGTTTTCATTAGATGCTTTAATCAAAGACTTATTACCAGCTTCACAATTTCAGACCAACGTTAAGATGAAAGAAGATACGGGTGAAAATGTAGAATTTGCAATCAAACTTCAGGGTGATGTAATGGTGCCCGTAGACTCGCATTTCCCAGTAGAAAAATTTAAAGCAATTACCGATGGCTATGATGCTGATGACAAAAAAGCTGTTGCAGATGCAAGAGCAAAATTAGCCGCTGCATTTAAAGCAAAAGCTAAAAGTGTTAATGAAAAATACATAGTGCCACCAAAAACTACAGATTTCGCAATTGTTTATGCGCCAACTGAAAGTTTATATAAAGAATTAACCGAATACCAAGATCCAACTACCAAAGAATTATTAACTCAAGAATTAATGAAAAAATATAAGATTGTAATCTGTGGCCCTAATACCCTTTCAGCTTACTTGCAATCTTTACACATGGGCTTTCAATCATTAAAAGTTCAAAAGGGTGCTACAGAAATCTATGATCATTTAAAAACAATTAGTTCAAGATTTGGAAAACACTTTGATAATATAGTTTCTCTTAGAAAAAAATTAGAAGAAGCAATGATTGTTGTTGATAAGTTTGGAACAGATGCAAGATCAATCAGTAGAAGTCTAGAAAATATTAAAGATCCTGAACAAGTTGATAAGGCTGTTCAAACAGAAAATGTAGAAAAATTTGTTGACCATTCAAAACAAGCAAAAAATTAATTTCATTTTCCCTTCAATACCGCTTATAACAAACTATATGCAGTGGAATAATAAATTTACTTATCCAAAGTCTATGAGATCGATGGTTAGTGGTTCAAGAATGTATGCTGTTAACCAGCAAAAGCTTCCATCGGTTACATCAATTTTACAAGCAACACAAAGTGAAGAAAAAAAAGCATCTCTTGCAAATTGGAAAGCAAGAGTAGGAACAGCTGAAGCAAATAGAATTAAAAATGATGCCTCAAGTAGAGGAACATCAATGCACAGCTTTCTAGAAAAATATTTATTAGGTCAATTAAATCTAGAATTATTAGAAATAGAAAATAAATCTAAAAAAATGGCCGATGAAATTATTGAACAAGGAATTAAAGGAAAGTTGTCAGAAATTTGGGGAACAGAAGCAACATTATATTACCCTGGAAAGTATGCTGGCACGTGTGATGCGGTAGGTGTTTATGAAGAGCAAGAAACCATTATAGATTTTAAACAATCAAACAAACCTAAAAAAGAAGAATGGATTGAGGATTATTACCTTCAATTAGGGGCTTATTCATTAGCTCATAACGTTGTCCACAATTCAAAAATAACTCAAGGAATCGTTTTACTTTGTACCGTAGATAATTTATTCCAAGACTTTAGAATTCAAGGCGCAAAATTAGAAGAGTATCAAAACAAGTTTTTAGAAAAAGTTGAACAATTTTATTACCAAAGGAATGTGAACTAATATGAATTTAGCAATATGGGATATAGAATCTAGCAGTGCAAACACTTCATGGGGAAGTATTATTGAAGTAGGTGGTGTTTTAGTTGATGCAAACTTTAAAGAATTAGACAGATTTAATTTTAGATGTAGGTTGCCAGAAGGAGAAGTGCCTCAAGCAATGGCCTTAATAGTTAATAAAACTAGTGTTGATTTATTAACCAAAGGGAACTTAAGCCACTATCAAATGTTATCTCAGCTGGAAGCAGTATTTAAAAAGTGGAGCCCAGCAATATTCATGGGTTGGTCAAATATTGGTTTTGATGACGAAATGATAAGAAACGAATTTTTTAGAGGAATTAGATACCCTTATATTACAAATGCTACTCCAAATAAAAGACATGATGGATTAAATATAGCAAGAGGCGCACATGCTGTTGATGAAAGTGTTGTAAAAACAGAAATAAATGCAAAAGGTAATGCAGTAATGAAACTAGAATCGTTAGCTAGAATGAATGGCTTCGAGTCTTCTGGTGCTCACTCAGCTTTATTTGATGCGGAACTAACTGTTAAGGTTTTAGGATTAATTAAAAAAAATCAACCTCAAACCTGGGATACATTTTTAAGAACAGCCAACAAGAGCGATACAGAAACAATCTTTAAAACAGAGAAGATGTTTACTTTAGCTGAATATCATTTTGGTAAAAATTATAGATTTGTAGTTGCACCGCTTCATCCTAAACACTGTATTCATCCAATCTATCAATGGGGCCAAGCATTTGATCTTAAAATTGATCCAATCCCATTATTTGATATGTCAATTTCAGAACTTAAAAGTGCTATTAAAAAATTAAAATTTTTAAGAACTATAAGATCAAACAAAGCTCCTATAATTTTAGATGCAAGTTATGGTTTACAAACTGAACCATATTGTAACCTTGATCCTGATTTGATTAAAGAACGTGCAAAATTAGTGAACAGTAATGAAAAATTCTCTCAAAATGTTTTAACAGCACTAAGAGAAACTGCTGAAGATAAAGCACAATTTGATTCACAGGTTGATCTTCTTGCTGAAGAGACAATTTATAAAAAATTTACACCTCAAAAAGATACTGCTTTGTTTCCAAAATGGCATGCAGCGTCTTGGAAGGATAAGTTAATTTTGTTAGATAAATTTGAAGATGAAAGAATGGTAAGCTTTGGTAAAAAAATAATTTATCAAGAATCACCAGAAACATTGCCAGAAGATATGTTCAAAACCATAAAAAGAGGGATCGCTGAGAGAATATTAAGTGATGAAAAAGAGAAATGGTGGACATGTAAGGAGTTTTATTTTGAGTGTGATAATTTAAGAGATAGATACACCAACGATAAAGATGAGAAAAAGCTTAAGTTTTTAGATGAAATTAATGAATTTGTTGAAGGTATACAGAAAAAATACGAACAAGCATAATTCACCTGTGAATTAATTAAAAAAACCTCTTTTTACATATTGAATAAATATAATAAGAATTTATATAAGAAATATGCTTATAGATTTTAAAGACGAAGAATTTGAAACAAAAATTAAAAATGAAGATATTTCTGTAGTTCAATTTTCTGCAGAATGGTGCATGCCGTGTAAAAGTTTGCGCCCGATTATGGATAAGTTCTCAGATAGCTACAAAGATAAAGCCATCTTCTATTATGCTGACATTGAAAATGGTGGAATTAACACTGGTTCAGCTGCTGGCGTAAGAGGTGTACCTACTGTTATTGTTTACAAAAAAGGTGTTGAAGTAGACAGAAAAGTGGGTGGTGTTGCTGAGAGCCAAATGAAAGAATTTTTAGATAAGAATATCTAGTTTAAGTTTAAAACTTCTCCTGCAAGATACAGAGACCCTGTAATTAAAATAATATCATTTTCTTGAAGCTCAATTGAGCTAATTGCTTGTTCAACAGAATTTTTGTAATTAATATTTTCAAAATTTTTAATTTTCTCTTTAAGTTCATTTCCCTTAATAGCATTAGGTTGGTTAGGAATGTCAATTGTTGTTAATGATTTAATATCTTTAAAGTAACTCATATATTCATTGTGATCTTTATTAGCCATCATTCCTAAAATAATATGTTTATTACAATTTAGACTTTGAAGATATTCATTTAATACTTTTGCACCAAGTGGGTTATGAGACCCATCTACAAATAACAAGTTATTAGTAGTTAAATCTTTTAATCTTCCAGATTTTAACTCTTGAAGCCGTGCGATACTTTCTATTTTGATAATACCATTCTTAATATGTTCGTCAGTTATTTT
>CAJQRR010000028.1 GCA_905612385.1 uncultured Candidatus Pelagibacter sp. | reverse complement strand
TTTGATGGCAAAAATGTTATTTGTGTGCCAGTTTCTTTTGATTTTCCTATGGCTTTGAGTGGTGCTTTTGAGGCTCCATCTTTAAATTCCATGAAGTACTTATTGCCATCTCTAT
Organism: uncultured Candidatus Pelagibacter sp.; assembly: GCA_905612385.1. The sequence continues at coordinate 2,448 of CAJQRR010000028.1, read as the reverse complement.
CAATTTCTAATTTTAGTTTTTCTGATAATGCATTTACAACTGAAACTCCTACACCATGTAAGCCACCAGATACTTTGTAAGAATCGTGATCAAATTTTCCACCAGCATGAAGTTGTGTCATAATAACTTCTGCGGCCGACATTTTTTCACCCTTATGCATATCAACAGGTATTCCCCTTCCATCATCTCTAACAGTTATGGTTCCATCAGAGTTTATTTTAACATCTATGTTTTTACAGTGTCCTGCTAAGGCTTCATCTATTGAGTTATCAACAACCTCATAGACCATATGATGTAGACCCGTTCCATCATCGGTATCACCAATATACATTCCTGGTCTTTTTCTTACAGCCTCAAGACCTTTTAAAACTTTAATGGAGTCTGCTTGATATGTTGAGTTGTTTTTCATATTTTTGTAAAGGAAATTTATATAATTATAACATTTTTATAAAAAAAAGAGGGAAATTAATTAGATTAATCCACAAAAAATGATTGAATAAGCCCCTTTTTTAAATAGTTTTTTAATTTTTTGGCGGAGAGACAGGGATTCGAACCCTGGGTACCTTTAACAGTACACACACTTTCCAAGCGTGCGCTTTAAACCGCTCAGCCATCTCTCCATCTACTGGTCTTTATTAATTTTAAGCACTCCTATAAATGCTTCTTGTGGTATTTCAACTTTTCCAAATTGTTTGCCTCTAGCTTTCCCTTTTTTCTGCTTATCTAATAGTTTTCTTTTTCTGTCTCTAGCACCACCACCGTGAATTTTTGTTAAAACATCTTTTTTAAAACCCTTAATAGTTTCCCTTGCTATAATCTTTCCACCAATTGCAGCCTGTACTGGGATCATAAAGTTGTGCCGTGGAATTAAATCTCTTAATTTTTCACAAACTTCTCTTCCAACTGTTTGTGCAAAATCTTTATGTACCATCATTGATAGTGCATCTACTGGCTCAGCATTAACAAGTATTCCAAGTTTCACTAAATCCCCTTCTCTATGACCAATGATTTCATAATCAAAACTAGCATAACCACTCGTCATCGATTTTAGCCTGTCGTTAAAATCAAATACGACTTCATTTAAAGGAATTTCGTAGTTTAAAACCGCTCTATTTCCAGAGTAACTTAAGTCAGTTTGTACACCCCTTTTATCCTGACAAACTTTTATGATCGCTCCTAAGTATTGATCTGGAGTAATAATTGTTGCTTTGATCCATGGTTCTTCAATATATTTAATAAAAGTAGGCTCTGGTAAACTTGAAGGATTTTGTAATTCTATAACCTCACCTTTGTTCATGTGAACTTTATAAACAACACCAGGTGTTGTCGTTAGTAAATTTATATCAAATTCTCTCTCTAATCTTTCTGTTATAATTTCTAAATGTAGTAAGCCTAGAAATCCACATCTAAATCCCAATCCTAAAGCAGAAGATGATTCTGCTTCGTATGAAAAACTAGCATCATTTAATTGCAGTTTACCTAAACCATCTTTTAATTTTTGATATTCAGAGCTATCTACAGGAAACAATCCACAGAATACAACTGGTTTACTTGGTTTAAATCCTGGAAGTGCCTCCTGAAGTGGTTTACTTGCATCACAAATGGTGTCTCCAACTTTTGTTTCTGATAAAATTTTTATTCCTGTTGTTATAAAGCCAATTTCTCCAGCATTTAATTCATTAACATCAGTTGCTTTAGGTGTAAATACTCCAACTTTTTCAATAATATATTCCTGCTTTGTGGACATCATTTTTATCTTCATATTCTTAACAATTTTTCCATCAATAACTCTAACTAGAATAACTACACCTAGATAAGTGTCATACCAACTATCAACTAATAAACATTTTAAATCTGCATCTTTTTCTCCTTCTGGAGCTGGTAGTGATACAATAATTTGTTCTAGAATATCCTCTATACCTTCACCTGTTTTTCCTGAGCAAGGTATGGCATTTTCAGTATCAATACCTATAACATCCTCTATTTCTTTTTTTGTTTTTTCTAAATCTGATGCTGGTAAGTCAACTTTATTTAAAACAGGGACTATCTCATGCTTGGTATCTAAAGCTTGATAAACATTTGCTAATGTTTGTGCCTCTACTCCTTGAGTGCTATCAACAATTAAAATAGATCCTTCACATGCATATAGAGATCTACTAACTTCATAGCTAAAATCTACGTGCCCTGGAGTGTCAATAATGTTTAGAATGTACTCTTTGCCATCTTTTGCTTTATAATTAAGTTTAACAGTTTGGGCTTTAATGGTAATCCCTCTTTCTCTTTCAATATCCATCGAATCTAAAACTTGTGCCTTCATCTCTCTTTCTGTAAGGCCACCACATGTATGAATTATTCTATCTGCTATAGTTGATTTACCATGATCAATATGCGCAATAATTGCAAAGTTTCTAATATGATCAATTTTTGTCATGATTATGATCTAATCTT
>CAJQRR010000027.1 GCA_905612385.1 uncultured Candidatus Pelagibacter sp. | reverse complement strand
TAAAGTAACCGAACAGGAAGTTCAAGCCGAAGTTCAAAAACAACTTAGAATGATGCCTGGTCAAGAAAAGATGGTAATGGAATTTTACCAAAAAAATCCATCAGCATTAGCTAGTTTAAGAGGAACCGTGTATGAGGAAAAAATTATTGATCTAATAAAAACTAAAGCGAAAGCATCTAAAAAAGAAATTAGCAAAGAAGAAGCAGAAAAAATTTTAAAAGAACATCAAAAACAAGATCATAATCACGAACATAATCACGAACATAATCACGAACATGATCACGATCATCCTGAGGAAAAAAAAGCTTCAAAGCCTGCTAAAATTGAAAAAAAGCCAGAACCTTCAGTATCTAAAAAACCTTCAGCAAAAAAAGTTAGTAAAAAGTAATCACAAGTTGTATAAGTAAAAGAATCAACTTATGACAACAAACTTATCAGATCAAATGAATACTCTAGTACCAATGGTTGTTGAGCAATCCAGTAAGGGTGAAAGAGCTTATGATATTTATTCAAGACTTTTAAAAGAAAGAATAATTTTTTTAGTTGGCCCCATTAATGACAATGTTGCATCTTTAGTCACAGCACAGCTTTTATTTCTAGAATCGGAAGATCCAAAAAAAGAAATAAATTTGTACATAAACAGTCCTGGAGGACTAGTAACTGCGGGTCTAGGGATTTACGATACAATGCAATATATTAAGCCCGATGTTTCAACGCTTTGTATTGGTCAAGCTGCATCAATGGGTTCTTTTTTATTAGCTGCTGGAAAAAAAGGTAAAAGATTTTCTTTACCAAATTCTAGAATCATGGTTCACCAACCTTCGGCTGGTTTTCAAGGACAGGCTACTGATATTGAAATTCATGCAAATGAAGTTATGGACTTAAAGAAAAGACTTAATGAAATTTATTCGAAACATACCGACAAATCTGTTGATGATGTTAAGAAAGCACTAGAACGTGATAACTTTATGACGCCAGATACTGCAAAAGAGTTTGGTTTGATTGACGCAGTAGTCGAAAATAGATCTTAATATACAACATCTAGATCTCTAATAAACTGATACTTGATTAGTATGAGTCATTTATATTAAAGTATCTTAATTGATTCGTTTATAAATTTATGACAACAAATAATAAAAATATTCTTTACTGTTCTTTTTGTGGAAAGAGCCAACATGAGGTTAGAAAACTTATTGCAGGCCCGACTGTATTTATATGTGATGAGTGTGTGGAACTTTGCATGGATATTATTAAAGAAGAAAGTAAAGATAACTTTGTTAAACATCAAGATGGATTACCACCACCAAAAGAAATTTGTGCTGTATTAGATGATTATGTTATTGGACAACCTCATGCTAAAAAAGTTTTATCAGTAGCTGTACACAATCACTACAAGAGACTTAATTATGAAAGTAAAACCAGTAAGACAGTTGAACTTTCTAAATCTAATATTCTTTTAGTTGGACCCACAGGTTGTGGTAAAACTTTATTAGCTCAAACATTAGCTAGAATACTAGACGTACCTTTTACAATGGCTGATGCTACCACACTAACTGAGGCTGGTTATGTTGGTGAAGATGTTGAAAATATTATTTTAAAATTATTACAGGCTGCAGATTATAATGTTGAAAAAGCTCAAAGAGGAATTGTTTATATTGATGAAGTTGACAAGATTAGTAGAAAGTCTGAAAATCCATCAATTACTAGAGATGTTTCTGGTGAAGGTGTTCAACAAGCATTATTAAAAATTATGGAAGGAACTGTTGCAAGTGTTCCCCCTCAAGGTGGAAGAAAACATCCTCAGCAAGAATTTTTACAAGTTGATACAACGAATATTTTATTTATTTGTGGTGGAGCTTTTGCAGGCTTAGATAAAATAATTTCTCAAAGAGATAAAGGCACATCAATTGGATTTGGTGCAAATGTTAAAAAAACAGACGATAAAAAAACAGGTGAGTGGATGAAAACTTTAGAGCCTGAAGATCTATTAAAATATGGCTTAATTCCAGAATTTATTGGAAGACTTCCAATGATAGCAACACTTGAAGATCTTGATGAAAAGTCTTTAATTAAAATATTACAAGAACCAAAAAACTCATTAATTAAACAATATCAAGAATTATTTAAATTAGATGGTGCTAAATTAAACTTTAAAGAAAATGCGCTTAAGGAGATAGCACATAAAGCAATTAATAAGAAAACTGGTGCTAGAGGCCTTAGATCAATCTTGGAAAACATTCTGTTAAAGACAATGTATGACTTACCAAGTCAAGATAATATAGAGGAGGTTATCGTAGACGCTAGTGCGGCCAAAGGCCTAACACAACCAATCATAGTTCATTCAAAAAATAGTACTAAAACTAAGACTGATAAAACTTCAGCAGCTTAATTTCACGTTAATAAGTAATAAATAGCTATTGCAATATTATATTTTATATCCATATTTAGTCTATGGATGTTAAAATTGAACGACCTTTATTACCATTAAGAGATATTGTTGTATTTCCAAATATGGTTATCCCTTTATTCGTAGGAAGAGATAAATCTATCTCAGCCTTAAATGAGGTAATGAAAAAGGACAAAAAAATAGTTCTTGTTACACAAAAAAATTCAGAAGTTGACGATCCAAAAAAAACAGATGTTTTTATGAATGGTTGTGAGGGAAATATTCTACAATTATTGAAATTACCTGATGGCACTGTAAAAGTTTTAGTTGAAGGAAGTAAAAGAGTTAAAATTTTAGATTTTAAAGATAACGATAAATTTATTGTTTGTGAATACGCACATCAGCATGATGTAATTACAAAAGATGAAGATTTAATCCCATTAGCGATGACAGCAATTAGAAGGCTAGAAAAACTAACATCAATCAATAAAAAGATTTCAAGTGAAACAATCAATAACATTAAAAAGTTAACAGACACATCTCATATTGCTGATAATATAGCCTCTCATTTGACAGCAACTATTTCTGAAAAACAGAGAATTTTTGAAACAATAGATGTTAAAAAAAGACTGAATTCTATAATTAAGATTATTGAAAATGAAACTAGCATTATTGGAGTGGAAAAGAAAATTAGAGGTAGGGTTAAAACTCAAATGGAGAAAACTCAACGAGAATATTATTTAAATGAACAGCTCAAAGCTATTCAAAAAGAATTAGGCGAGATTGAAGATGGTAAAGATGAAACATCAAGTCTTAATAAATCTATCTTAAAATCTAAAATGCCAAAAGATGTTGAAAAGAAATGCATGGCAGAACTTAAAAAATTAAAAAATATGAGTCCTATGTCAGCAGAAGCTACTGTTATTAGAAATTACTTAGATTGGATGATTGACCTTCCTTGGTTTAAGAAAAGTGAAGTTGCTATTGATCTTAAGAAAGCACTAGCAGTACTTGATGGGGATCATTTTGGTTTGGAAAAAGTTAAAGAGAGAATTATTGAATTTTTAGCAGTTCAAAAACGAATGGAAAAAATTAAAGGCCCAATTTTATGTTTAGTTGGCCCTCCAGGAGTTGGTAAAACTTCTTTAGGTAAGTCAATTGCAAGAGCAACTAACAGGGAGTTTGTTAGAGTTTCTGTAGGTGGCATGCGAGATGAAGCTGAGATTAGAGGTCATAGAAGGACTTATATAGGATCTTTACCGGGAAAAATTATTCAAATGATGAAGAAAGCAGGAACTAAAAATCCTTTAATTCTTCTTGATGAAATTGATAAAATTGGAAACGACTATAGAGGTGATCCGTCTTCAGCATTATTAGAAGCACTAGACCCGGAACAAAATTCAACATTTAACGATCATTACCTAGAAGTAGATTATGACCTATCTGATGTTATGTTTGTAACAACCGCAAATACATTAAATATATTACCACCATTATTAGATAGAATGGAAGTAATTAGATTGGCTGGTTACACTGAGGATGAAAAAATTAATATTGCTAATAAATATCTTTTACCAAAACAAATTAAAGACAACGGTGTCAAAGAAAAAGAGATGACACTTTCTGAGGATATTATTAAAGAAATTATTCAAAGTTACACAAAAGAGTCTGGTGTTAGAAATTTAGAAAGAGAAATTTCTAAAGTCGCGAGAAAAGTTGTAAAAAAAGTTGTAACTGGTGAAGAAAAAGAAGTGAAGATTGATTTAAAAAATTTACATGAATACCTAGGAATACAAAAATTTAAATTTGGTGAACTTGAAAATGAAGACAAGATTGGTGTTGTCACAGGTTTAGCATGGACTGAATATGGTGGGGAAATTCTTAAAATTGAAACTGTTATTATGCCTGGAAAGGGTAGAATGCAAATTACTGGAAAACTTGGAGAAGTGATGCAAGAGTCTATCAAGGCTGCAAAATCATTTATTAGATCTAAAAGTTTAGATTATGGAATTATTCCGCCTTTGTTTGAAAAAAAAGATTTTCATATTCATGTTCCTGAAGGAGCAACACCTAAAGATGGACCATCAGCAGGTATTGGAATGGTTACTTCAATAGTATCTGCAATCACAAATAACCCGGTCAGAAGAGATGTTGCTATGACAGGTGAAGTGACATTAACAGGCCAAGTATTGCCTATTGGTGGATTAAAAGAAAAATTATTAGCAGCACATAGAGCCGGAATAAAACAAGTTATAATTCCTAAAGAAAATGAAAAAGATCTTGTTGATATGCCTAAGAAAATTATTGATGATATAAAAATTACTCCAGTTGAGCATGCTGATGAAGTCTTAAAAATAGCTTTAACTAAAGAGTTAAAAAGAGTTGAGTGGGTTGAGATTGAGAAAATTTCTAAATCTGAAGATAAATCACAAGCTAGTATTCAATAATTAGCAATTTACATCCTTTTCTTGTTTAATATCTGTTTTGACTTTCATAAATAATTGTTATAACTAAACGATAATTTTGGTTTAGGGTGGTTAGCTCAGCTGGTAGAGCATCTCGTTTACACCGAGGGGGTCAAAGGTTCGAGTCCTTTACTACCCACCAAAACTGGTAAAAGTGGGGGTGTAGCTCAGTTGGTTAGAGCGATCGCCTGTCACGCGATAGGTCGAGGGTTCGAGTCCCTTCACTCCCGCCACTTTTTTAGTCTTTTTAATGTGAATATCACATATATTGTGACGTAAGAGCACTTCAACATGATATAAAAACTGTTATATAGACTTCATGCTTTCAGAATTTTTAAAAGATTATCTGCCAATTATATTATTTTTAATAATAGCCCTTGGCCTGAGTTGTGCTTTTGTAGTAATTAATTTAATTCTTTCACCAAAACATCCTGATCCAGAAAAATTATCAGCATATGAATGTGGATTTGAACCTTTCGAAGATTCAAGGATAGAATTTGATGTTAGATTTTATTTAGTGGCAATCCTTTTTATAATTTTTGATCTTGAGATAGCCTTCCTTTTTCCTTGGGCAATCTCTTTAGGAAATATAGGTCTGCTAGGTTTTTCCTCAATGATGATTTTTTTATTTATACTTACAATTGGTTTTATTTATGAGTGGAGAAAAGGTGCTCTTGATTGGGAATAAAATTTTAAACTATGAATTTAGAAAATAAAAATAAAGAAATTCCAGAAGAGTTTAAGATACTTTCTGAAGATTTTAGTAAAAACGGTTTTATAACAACTTCTCTTGATAATTTAATAAACTGGTCAAGAGCTGGATCATTACATTGGATGACATTTGGTTTAGCTTGTTGCGCCGTTGAAATGATGCAAACAGCGATGCCTAGGTATGACCTAGAAAGATTTGGTGCTGCACCCAGAGGCTCACCAAGGCAATCAGATGTGATGATAGTAGCTGGAACTTTAACAAATAAAATGGCTCCAGCATTAAGAAAAGTTTATGATCAAATGCCAGAACCAAGATATGTGATTTCTATGGGAAGCTGTGCAAATGGTGGTGGTTATTATCACTATTCATATTCAGTAGTTCGTGGATGTGATAAAATAGTTCCAGTAGATATATATGTGCCTGGTTGTCCGCCATCTGCCGAAGCATTACTTTATGGTATTATGCAGTTACAAAAAAAAATTAGAAACAAAGGATCTTTTGAAAGATAATCTATATGCAAAATTTAATAGATCTTGAAAAAAAAATAAACTCAGAACTTACCACTAAGATTAAAAAAACTGAGATTAGACATGAGCAACTATATATCACTATTGATAATGAAGATTTAATAGATGTTACATTATATATAAAGAATAACGAAAATACAAAATTTAGACAGTTAATTGATATTACTGTTGTTGATTATCCAGAAAACACTCAACGTTTTAAAGTTGTATATTTATTTTTAAGTCATGAATTTAATCAGCGAATTATATTAAGTTATTTAATAAGTGAAAATGAAGTTATACCATCTTTAACACCCATTTATCCTGCAGCAAATTGGATGGAGCGTGAAGTTTTTGATATGTATGGAGTTAAATTTAAAGATCATCCTGATTTAAGAAGAATACTTACTGATTATGATTTTGAAGGGCATCCTTTGAGAAAGGATTTCCCTTTAACTGGTCATACCGAGGTTAGGTATAGTGAGGATCAAAAAAAAGTAATCAAAGAACCAGTTAAATTAGAACAAAATTATAGAAATTTTGATTATGAAAGTCCCTGGGAGGGAACAAAATACATAAAAAAACAGACAGATCTTGATAATGACAAAAAAAACTAAAACTCTAAATCTTAATTTTGGACCTCAACACCCAGCTGCTCATGGTGTTTTAAGATTAATTTTAGAATTAGATGGTGAGGTTGTTGAAAAAGCAGATCCACATATTGGATTATTACATCGTGGTACTGAAAAATTAATAGAAAACAAAACATACATGCAAGCTGTACCTTATTTTGACAGACTTGATTATGTTGCTCCTATGAACCAAGAGCACGCTTTTGCTTTAGCTATAGAAAAGATATTAAAAATTGATGTACCAATTAGAGCTCAATTTATAAGAGTTATGTTTTGTGAGATTGGTAGAATTTTAAGTCACATATTAAATGTAACTACTCAAGCATTAGATGTTGGAGCGTTAACACCTTCATTATGGGGTTTTGAAGAGCGTGAAACTTTAATGACTTTTTATGAAAGAGCTTCTGGTTCAAGGTTACATGCAAATTATTTTAGAGCAGGCGGAGTACATCAAGATTTACCAACTGGATTAGAAGAAGATATAGCTAAATTTTGTGAGTCTTTTCCTAAAATAATTGATGATCTTGAAACATTACTAACTGACAATAGAATATTTAAGCAAAGAAATGTTGATATTGGAATTGTGACTAAAGAAGATGCTTTAGATTATTCTTTTAGCGGTGTTATGATTAGAGGATCTGGTGTTCCATGGGATTTAAGAAAGTCACAGCCATATGAGTGTTATGAAAAATTAGAATTTAAAATACCTATTGGAAAAAATGGCGATTGTTATGATAGATATTTATGTAGAATTGAGGAAATGAGAGAGAGTGTTTCTATAATTAAACAATGTTTGGCTAAAATGACCAAAGGAGCAATTAAATCATTAGATGGAAAAATTAGTCCTCCACCAAAAAAAGATATTAAACAATCTATGGAAGCTTTAATTCATCATTTTAAACTATTTACAGAAGGTTACCGTGTAGATAAAGATGAAATTTATACCGCAGTTGAAGCGCCCAAAGGTGAGTTTGGTGTTTACTTAATATCTGATGGTTCTAGCAAACCATATAAGTGTAAAATAAGAGCCCCAGGATTTTCTCATTTGGCTGCAATGGATTACCTGATTAAAGGTCATATGCTTGCAGATGTGCCTGCTGTATTAGGCTCACTAGATATAGTTTTTGGAGAGGTAGATAGATAATGAGTTTAAGAAGACCTTCAAAAGAACAGCCTGAGAATTTTGATTTTAATCCAGCTTCATTAGAAGCTGCCAAATCAATTATTGCAAAATATCCAAAGGATAAACAACAAAGTGCTGTAATGGCTTTACTTTATATAGCGCAAAAACAAAATAGTAATTGGATACCTTTAGCTGCCATGAAGTATATTGGTAAGCTTTTAGATATGCCTTATATAAAAGTTTATGAAGTGGCAACATTTTATACAATGTATAATCTAGCTCCAGTTGGTAAACATTTTATACAAATTTGTACAACTACACCATGCATGATTAGAGGTGCTTATAAACTCGTTGAAGCATGCAAAGAAAAAATTTCTGAAAATGAAAATGAATTATCAAAAGATCAAAGTTGTTCTTGGATGGAAGTTGAGTGTTTAGGCGCTTGTGTTAATGCACCCATGTTACAGATCAATGATGATTATTATGAAGATTTAGATAAAGAAAAGACATTAAAAATTTTAGATAAGATCTTAACTGGTGAAACACCTAAGCCAGGATCTTATAGAGGTCGTTTAAACAACGAACCTGAAAATAATAGAAAAACACTTATGGATTTAAAAAATGCTTAAAGACGAAGATAGAATATTTCAGAATTTATATAATGATAAGGGTTCAGATGTTGAGTCTTCAAGAAAAAGAGGTGACTGGACAAACACTAAAGATTTAATTGATAAAGGTAGAGATTGGATAATAACTGAAGTTAAAGCCTCAGAACTTAGAGGAAGAGGGGGTGCTGGATTTCCAACTGGTTTAAAATGGTCTTTTGCACCAAAAGAACTAGGTTCAAGACCTCATTATCTAGTTATAAATGGAGATGAGTCAGAACCAGGCACTTGTAAGGATAGAGATATTTTAAGATTTGAACCTCATAAATTGATAGAAGGATGCTTGATTGCTGCATACGCTGTTCAAGCTCATGTTTGTTATATTTATATAAGAGGAGAGTACTTTATAGATGGAGAAAAACTTCAAGCAGCAATTGATGAAGCTTATGAAAAAAATTTAATAGGAAAAAATGCATCTGGAAGCGCCTGGGACTTAGATATTTATATTCACTATGGAGCAGGAGCGTATATATGTGGTGAAGAAACAGCTTTACTTGAGAGCATAGAAGGCAAAAAGGGTCAACCTAGATTAAAACCACCTTTCCCCGCTTTAATTGGTTTATACGGTTGCCCAACTATAATTAACAATGTTGAAACTATAGCAGTTGTTCCAACAATATTAAGAAGAGGTGGAAAGTGGTTTGCATCTTTAGGAAAAGCAAAAAATACAGGTACTAAAATTTTCTGTATTTCTGGAAACGTTAATAACCCATGCAATGTTGAAGAGGAAATGAGCATATCTCTTAAAGAGCTAATAGAAGTTCATGCTGGAGGTGTAATTGGAGGATGGGAAAATTTACAAGCTGTAATACCTGGCGGTTCATCAATGCCTTTAATACCACAAAAAACCTGTGAAAC
>CAJQRR010000026.1 GCA_905612385.1 uncultured Candidatus Pelagibacter sp. | reverse complement strand
AAATTATAAACGGGACCATTGGAACATAGAAAATGGTAAAAAATGCTGCATTAGCGACATCAGTATAAAGTAAAGCCACTTGCTGAAGTGCTGATCCTAAAAATAAAGATAGGCCTATTAAAAGAGCTAAGTTGGTAAATTCTTTTTGATTTCTTTGTACTGATTTTGAGATATTTTTTCTTTCAAATATAAAAGCTAAAGGAGCTACTGCTAAAAAGCCTACAAAAAACCTAACAGCATTAAAAGTAAAAGGGCCAATTTCGTCCATTCCCGTATCTTGAGCGATAAAAGTTGTTCCCCATATGAACGTACATAGTAAAGCACTAAATAATGAAGATGTTTTTGACATTAAAATCTATATAGCCAATTTATAAGCAAAATTTTTGCCTAAATTTTCTTTTAGATCATTATTAAATCTAGCCGCTTCAGCACCATCAATTATTCTATGATCGTATGATAATGAAAGTGGTAACATTGTTCTTGTTTCAAATTTTCCATTGATAAAAATTTGTTTTTTTTGTGCTTTACCCACTCCTAGTATAGCAACTTCTGGATAATTTATTATTGGTGTAAAAAATGAACCTCCAATTCCTCCAAGACTTGTAATGGTCATAGATCCTCCAAAGAATTCCTTCTTATCTATCTTTAGGTTTCTACATTGGTCACTTACTGTTTTCAATTCATTGCTAATATACGAAATACTTTTATTGTCAGTATTTCTAATTTTTGGCACCATCAAGCCATGTGGCGTGTCGACTGCAATTCCAACATGAAAATATTTTTTCATTGTTATCTTTCCATTTTCAATATCATCTATTGAAGAGTTAAAACTAGGAAACTTTTTTAAAGACGCAACTAAAGCTTTAACAATAAAAGCTAAGGGAGTAATTTTTTTTCTTTCACCTGTGTACATATCAGTAAGTGAAGTTCTAAAATCTTCCATTTCAGTTATATCTGCTTCATCATGATTTGTTACATGGGGTATTGTAGTCCAAGAATTAACTAGATACGTAGAGGCTAATCTTTTAACCCTAGGCATATCTTTAACTTCAACCTCACCAAAATCAGAATGAGAAAATTCACTAACAATTTTTTTTGATTGAACTTCAGTTTTATCTGAAGTTTTACTAATTTTAGAGGATATAAAATTCTTTACATCATCTTCTACAACTCTTCCTTGTCTTTCACTGCCAACTATCTCATTAATATTAACCCCAAGCTCTCGAGCAAATTTACGTACTTTTGGGCTTGCAGATGAAGCTTCTGAATTGTCTTTTTTTATCAAATTTTGTATTTGTTTAATTTTTACAATCTCTTCTACCTGGTCTTGATTTGCGACCGGTTCTGCTTCTTTAATAGTTTTTTGCTCTATACTCTTTTTTTCTTCTCCAGATTGCTCTACAGTTAATATTAAATCACCTTCTGAAACCCTATCTCCCACTTTAATTTTAACAGACTTAACCTTTCCATCAAAAGAAGCTGGTATTTCAACACTAGATTTGTCACTCTCAATTGTAATAAGTGGATCATTTTTGGAAACTGACTGGCCATTTGAAACTAATACCTCTATTACCTCAACGTCTTTAAATTCCCCAATATTTGGTACTTTAATTTCTTTATCTGACATCTTACAATTTTGTTGGCATTGGTTTGCTGCCATCAATATTATACTTCTTTATGGCTTCTTTTGCATATTTTGATGCTATTAGCTGTTCTTTTGCTAATACACTTAATCCATAAGCAACAATATGCTCTTTATCAACTTCAAAAAATCTTCTAAGATTTTTTCTAGTATCACTTCTTCCATAACCGTCTGTTCCAAGAGAATAAAAACTTTTGTCGGTATAAGGTCTAATTTGGTCAGAATTCATTCTCATATAATCTGAAGCAGCCAAAATTGGTCCTTCTGTTTTTCCTAAACACTGTTCTACATAAGAAACTTTTTGGTCTTTATCTGGATTTAAAAGATTATATCTTTCAACTTCCATACCATCTTTTCTCAACTCATTAAAACTT
>CAJQRR010000025.1 GCA_905612385.1 uncultured Candidatus Pelagibacter sp. | reverse complement strand
AAGTCAAATAAATTGAAAGGGTAAAAATGAGTAATGGAGCAATCGCAGTTGAAGTTGAAAAAGATAAATCTTACTATTGGTGTTCATGTGGGAAAAGTACAAAACAACCTTTTTGTGATGGATCACATAAAGGTACAGATTTTACACCTCTGGCATACAAGGCTGAAGAAACTAAAAAAATGTTCTTTTGTGCTTGCAAAAAAACTGACAATCAGCCATTTTGTGATGGATCACATAACAAATAACAAAGGATAAAATGCAAAATTTAAATAATAAAGTTAATAATTTTTTTTCAAACATAGATGGATTAGCCTCTTTAATTTTTAGATTTGGAATAGGGATAGCTTTTATTATTCATGGTGCAAAAAAATTCCCACTACCTCCTCAAGGATTAATTGAATATTTTGGTCTGTCACCTATGTTAGCATCAACTGTTGCCTTGTCAGAACTGTTGACAGGATTGGTGCTAATAATAAGTGGTTTTATTAAAAATCCTTTTGGAAATATGCTCACAAGACTATCAGGACTAAACATAACTATCCTAATGATAACTATACTGATCTTTGCTCACAAAGACTGGTTCTTCACAACAAAACTATTTACCAGTGAACAAATATTTCTTTTAATTGGTGGAGTTTATTTTTTAATTAAAGGTAATCGAACATAATCATGATTCAAATTGAAGTAGAAAAAATAATAGAACCAGTTGCAGCATCAGATGGTGCTGGTGTTAAATTAAAAAGAAGTATTGGAACTCACCTTATTGATTACCATGATCCCTTTTTAATGCTGGATGAATTTGGTTCTGAAAATAAAGATGATTACATTGGAGGCTTCCCTCCTCACCCTCACAGAGGAATTGAAACAGTAACATATATGCTTGCTGGTGATTTTGAACATAAAGATAGTACAGGAGGAGAAGGGATAATGACTGCTGGAGATGTTCAATGGATGAAAACTGGGAGTGGTATCATTCATTCAGAAATGCCTGCAATGAAAGAAGGTAAGCTTCATGGCTTTCAATTATGGGTAAACATGCCTGCTAAATTGAAAATGACTAAACCTGAATATATTTATATTGATGCAGACAAAATGAGTACTCATAAAGACGACGATAAAACTGTCAAAGTGATTGCTGGAAAATTTGAAGATGCAGAAGGACCTGTTAAAGGTCACAATGTTGAACCTGTTTATTTTGATGTAGAGCTTGAAAAAGGAAAAGAATTTAATTTTGATCTTCCCTCAACTCACAATTCATTAATATATTTAGTTGAAGGTGAAATTAAAGTTGGTGATCAAGATCATGATGCCGTTAAAGATTCTACTTTAATTATCCTAACTAGAGGTGAAAAATTAAAAGTCTCTAGCTTAACTAAAGCTAAGTTTTTATTGATATCTGGAAAACCTATTGGCGAACCTATTGCTAGAGGAGGTCCATTTGTAATGAATACTAAAGCAGAGATCTTGCAAGCAGTTCAAGATTATCATAACGATACATTTGTAAAATAATGAAAACTATTAAAATAGAAAAATTTGGTGGCCCTGAAGTATTAGAGGTTAAGGATATTGAAATCGGTAAACCAGGTCCAAAAGAGGTTTTAATAAAAAATTTATCAATTGGTCTTAACTATATCGATGTTTATCACCGAACAGGTTTGTACCCTATTCCTCTACCAAGTGGAATTGGTTTAGAAGCATGTGGAATAATTGAAGAAGTTGGTTCTGAAGTTGATCTGTTTAAAGTTGGCGATAGAGTTGCTCACTCTTCAATGCCCATTGGAAGTTATTCAGAAAAACAATTATTTCCCCAAGAAAAATTGGTTTTAGTTCCAGAGGGTATCTCAGATGAAATTGCATCTTGCATTATGCTTAAAGGAATTACTGCTGAATATTTATTACACAGAGCTTATCCAATTAAAAAAGGTGATAAAGTTTTATACCACGCAGCTGCTGGTGGTGTGGGCCAAATTTTATGTCAGTGGGCTAATGCATTAGGAGCTGAAGTTATTGGAACTGTTGGCTCTAAAGAAAAAGAAGCTATTGCTAAAAAAAATGGCTGTCATCATGTAATAAATTATACTGACACAAGCTTTGTTGAAGAGGTAGAAAAGATTGTAGGTAAAAATGGAGTTGATGTTGTCTATGATGGTGTTGGTATTAAAACATTTGATGGTTCAATTGAAACCTTAAAGGTTAGAGGTATGATGGTCGCTTTTGGTAATGCATCAGGTTATGTTGATACTATAGATATTAAAAAACATATTAATGCAAAAGGATTATTTTTTACTCGTCCTTCAATTGCACATTACACAATGACAAGAGAAGAGTTAGTTGAGTCTGCTAAAAAAGTTTTTGATGCAATTCTATCTGGGAAATTTAAAATTGAAATTTCAAAAAGATATTCACTTGATGATGCTAAAAAAGCTCATGAAGAGTTAGAAGCAAGACTGCTAACTGGTCCTGCGGTTATTTCTCCTAATTAATCTAAGTCGACATCCATATCAGACATATGCAATTTTAGTGCATTTGTTGATATGTGAATTTCTCTTAAGAAAACTAAAATTGAAACCATCATCGATAAACAACAAGATCCAAAAATTATCCTTGCTACAAAAATTTCATTTAGGTAGAGAGCAAATACAGTTAGCAAATTAAATAAAAGACCGAAAGCAGCAAACATAATGGTCCACTTCAGTAGCACAATTCTTCCACTTAAATTTATAAACTGTTTTTTCCACTCAGGAGGAATATGATTTTCATACACATGTTCATCATGAAGCTGTCTAATAAGCTTACTTAATGAGTGAAATCTATTACTATAGATGTTCATGAGTAAAGGTATTGCAGGAAACATCAATGCTGTAACTGTGTAATCTATATTCATACGAATCAATTTGATTATGAAACTAGCCTTTGTTATTTACAAGTAAATTATTATGAAACAATTAAATCTCTTTATCGAATTAACAAGACTGAAAAGACCTATTGGCTATATGCTATTATTTTGGCCTTGTGCATGGGGACTAACTCTTGCTTATGATTTTTCAAAAAACTTAAATGATTATTTTTTTTATTTATCATTGTTTTTTTTAGGATC